>NZ_JBXWSK010000026.1:0-43178 GCF_059613385.1 Ruegeria sp. BHSA162 | reverse complement strand
GCCCGAGGCCGTCCATGCGCCCGACATGCCGGTGATCGCCGGCACCACCTCGACGGGCACGACGTCGCGCAGGCGGCTGTAGAGATGCATGAACGAGCCGTAGAAGAACGGATCTCCCTCGCACAGCACCACCACGTCCTCGCCCTGATCGGCCAGTTCTTTCAAGCGTGCGGTGCAGCGTTCGTAGAACTCGGCCAGCAGAGCGTTGTAGCGCGGATCGGTGACCGGGATCTCGGTCGTGACGGGGTATTCCATTGGGAACTCGACCGCATCGTCGCGGATCATCTCGTTGACGATCTTGCGCGCCTGCCCGGTTCGGCCGGGCTTGCGGAAATAGGCCACGTGTTTCGCGCCGCGCAACAGGCGGTCGGCCCGGACGCTCATCAAATCGGGATCGCCGGGGCCGAGGCCCACGCCATAGATCGTGCCCATGGTCATTCCGCCCGGCTTGCGATGGCGTTGATCGCGGCAACGGTGATGGCGCTGCCGCCCAGGCGGCCCTTGACGATGCAGCTGGGGACGGGCTGGGCCTCCCACAGGGCGTCCTTGGATTCGACCGCGCCGACGAACCCCACCGGGCAGCCGATGATCGCGGCAGGGCGGGGGCAGTCGGGGTCCTCGAGCATGTTCAGCAGGTGAAACAGCGCCGTGGGCGCGTTGCCGATGGCCACCAGCGCGCCCTCCAGATGCGGGCGCCACAGTTCCAGCGCGGCGGCGGATCGGGTGTTGCCCATCTTCTCGGCCAGCGCGCGCACGCGCTCGTCATGCAGGGTGCAGATGACCTGGTTGTCAGCGGGCAGTCGAAAGCGTGTGACGCCTTCGGACACCATCCGCGCGTCGCACAGGATCGGCGCGCCGTTTTCCAGCGCGGCGCGGGCGGTGCGCACGAAGCCGTCCGAGAAATGGATGAATTCTTCCAGCCCGACCATCCCGGCGGCATGGATCATGCGGACGGCGACCTGCTCTTCGTCCGGATCAAAGCGGGCCAGATCGGCCTCGGACCGGATCGTGGCGAAGGATTGCTTATAGATCGCCGCGCCGTCGGTTTCGTATTCATAGGGCATCAGGTCAGGTCCATGGTCTTCAGTGTTTCGGGGTCCAGCCCGCGCTGGACGGGCTCATCCCCCGCGCGGCCGTGTTTTACAAGATCAAATCGCCCGTCGCGGCCCACCAGCGTCAGATCGGCCGCGCCCATGCGTGCGCAGCCCTTGGCGCAGCCCGAGACATGCAGACTGCCGGACACGCGCGGGGCCAGCGCGCGGGCGATGGCGCGGGTCTCAGCCTGCGCCTGCGGGCAGAATGGCGCGCCGGAGCAGGCGTCGGTGGTCAACAGGGGGTCGGCGCCGTCGGTCACGAAGGCCGGGGCCGGGATCGCCGCCCCGCCTTCCAGCAAGAACAGCCGCCAGGGCGTGACGCGCAGGGCGGCGGCGCCCGAGGCCTCGACCAATGCACGCAACTCGGCGGCGGGCAGTTGCCCGAAGGCCGCGCCATAGATCGGGCCGATTGCGCTGTTGCCGGGGTGCAGCGCCGGTGCCGTGGGGCCGGGGGCGTGGCCCTGCCATTCGTCGGGCAGAGCCTGCACCGCGATCAGGCGGGCCATGCGGCGGATGTCAGAAGTGAAGCGCTCGGAGAACCACCTGGCCAGATCGATCACGCAGTCGATCGCCGCGTCCTCGGTCACCAAGCGGCCGGTCTCGGCCCCGTCGGCGCGCAGGATCAGGCCCGCAGGTCCTCGCTCCAATCGGATATCGGCCGAGTCCCCGGCCAGCTGCCGCGCCTCGCCGGTATCCACCGCAAAGCCGAACTTGGCGGGCAGGGCGGGCAGATCACCGAGCCGGTCGATCAATGCCTGCGTCAGGCGCGCGGTCAGGTCGCCCGGTTGGTACAGCGGCGACACAAGGATGTTGCGCCGGGTCTCAAGCCCGGGCTCTGCATCCAGCAGGTTCAGCGCCGACAACTCGGCCAGCAGTGGCTGGTGATTGTCTTCGGCCACGCCGCGCAGTTGCAGGTTGGCGCGGTTGGTCAGGTCGATGGTGCCGTTACCGAACCGCAGCGCCAGATCGCACAGCCCCAGAGTCTGCACGGCGCTTAGCCGGGCCAGACGCGGGCGCACCCGCACCACCAGCCCGTCGCCGGACATCATCGGGCGATGCGCGCCGGGGCACCAGCCCTGAACGACCGGGGCGCTCATCCCAACCCCTCCAGATCCGCGCGGATCGAGTTGCGGCGGGTGTTCCACAGCCCGGCCTCGAACAGCGCGCGGAACCGGTCCTGCATGGCCTGATGAGCCTGCGGGTTGGCCTGCTGCAAGAACGCGTCCACCTCGGGGTTGCCGAGGGTGGCATCGTGATAGAGGTCGAACAGGTGCGGGGCGACGCTGCCCGACAGATGTGCGAAAGACGCCATGTGATCCAGCGTCGCGGCGATCTCGGCCGCGCCGCGGAATCCGTGGCGCTGCATACCGGCGATCCAGTCGGGATTGGCGGCGCGGGCGTGGACCACGCGGCTGATTTCCTCGGGCAGGGTGCGGGCGCGGGGTGTTTCTGGGCGGGTATTGTCCAGGTGGTACAGATGCGCCTGGCCGCCGGTCAGCTTCTTGGCGGCGGCAAAGCCGGCCTCGTGCGTAGCATAGTCATTGGCCAGCAGCAGGTCGGTCTCGGTCAGGTCCTGCAGGTGCACGAAACTGTCGGCCTGCGCCACGCGCTGGGTGATCCCGTCGGGGTCGTGGGCAATGTGCTCGCCCTCGAAGGCGAAGGCGCTGGCGTCCAGCCAGGCCTGACCGGCCTGCGCGCGGGCCTCGTCGGTATAGGTCTCGGACAGGTGGGTCATGTTCAGCCCATAGCTGCCCGGCGCTGGACCATAGACGCGGGCGGCGGGAGCGTGGCCCGCATAGGGGTTCCAGTCGGGTGCCTCATCGCGCTCCGACAGCGCCCGGACCGCCTGTCCGAACAGGGCCGACAGTGTCGGGAACACGTCGCGGAACAGGCCCGAGACGCGCAGGGTCACGTCCAGCCGCGGGCGCTCCAAGTCAGTGATCGGCAGAACTTCGATCCCGCTCACCCGCTCCGACCCCGGGTCCCAGACCGGTTTGACGCCCATCAGGTGCAACGCCATGGCGAATTCCTCGCCCGCCGTCCGCATCGTGGCCGAGCCCCACAGATCGACGATCAGGCCCTTGGGGTAGTCGCCCTCCTCCTGCAGGTGGCGGCGCACCAGTTCTTCGGCCAGTTTCACGCCCTGCGCATAGGCCGCGCGAGTGGGAACGGAGCGCGGATCGGTGGTGAACAGGTTGCGCCCTGTGGGCAGCACGTCGGTGCGCCCACGATAGGGCGAGCCGGACGGCCCGGCCTCGATCCGTTTGCCGGCCAGAGCATCCAGCAGGGCCTGGCGTTCGGCCTGGGCCGAGGCAGCGGCGTCGAAATTGCCCGCAACCTGCGGCGCGCGGCCGAAGACATGCAGCCCGTCGCCGAACTGGCTTTCCTTGATGTCGCAGACGAAACGGTCGATGCGGGTGATCGCCTCGGCGGTGCTGGTGGCTTGATCCAGCCCCAGATCGGCCTCGAGCCCGATGGCCTGCGCCTCATCACGGATATCGGCCTGCAACCGGTCGCGCCGTTTGGGGTCCAGCCCGTCGGCGTTCGAGAACTCGTCCAGCAGCGATTCCAGCCGCACCATGCGGTCGGGCGTGCTGCTTTGCTTCATCGGCGGAGGAATGTGGCCCAGCGTCACCGCCCCGATCCGGCGCTTGGCCTGCGCGGCCTCGCCCGGGTCGTTCACGATGAACGGATAGATCACCGGCAGATCGCCGATCAGCGCCTCGGGCCAGCATTCCGCCGAGAGCGCCACCGATTTGCCCGGCAGCCATTCCAGCGTTCCGTGGGCGCCGATATGGATCAGCGCATCGGCGCCCAACCCGTGCCGCAGCCACAGGTAGAAGGCTACGTAGCCGTGCCGGGGCGTGCGCGACAGGTCGTGGTATTCGTCGTCGCGCAGTTCCGGAGTGCCGCGTTCGGGCTGTAACGCCACCAGCGCCTTGCCGCGCCGAAGCGCGGTGAAGTGGAAGGCCCCATCGGCGCAGGCCGGGTCGTCCTCGGGTGCGCCCCAGACGGTTTCCAGATCGGCGCGCAACGCCTCGGGCAGTTGCGCCAGCGCCGCGCGGTAGGCCGAGACCGGCCAGGAAATCCGGGCGTCCAGCAGGGTATCGGCAATCGGTTCGGCGGGGGCGGTGTCATAGCCGGCGCCCTGCAGGTCGGACAGGATCGCCTCGGCCGAGGCCAGCGCGTCCAGCCCCACCGCATGGGCCATCTGCCAGTCTTTGCCCGGATAGGTGGACAAGACCAGCGCGGGGATCTGTTGCGCCTTTGGCTTCTCGGCCAGGTCCACCCAGGCCATCGCCCGGTCGACGATGGCGGTGATCCGGTCGGGCTCGGGCCGGTGGGCGAAACGGGAATATTCCAGTTGCGGGTCGCGCTTGCCCGGCTCCTTGAACGAGGCGACACCGGCTGTGATACGCCCGTCTACCTCGGGCAGGACCACATGCATGGCCAGATCGGCGGGCGACATGCCGCGTTCGGCCTCGGCCCAGGCATTGCGGCGCGAAGTGGCCAGCGCGACCTGAAATACCGGCACGCCCGCCACGTCCAAGGGCGATGTGCCCGACGCGCCCTTGCCCGAAAACGAGGTGGCATTGATGATCGCCGAGGGCGTCATCTCGGGGATAATCTCGGCCAGCCATTCCGCCGCCGCAGGCGCCTTGAGCGAGGGCGCGAACAGCCCTACCGCCTGATGACCCCGCGCGCGGATTTCTCGGATCAGGGCCGCGACCGGCGCGGTATCGGCCGCGGTCAGGTAGGCGCGGTAGAACGTCACGATGATGCGCCGGCCTTCGCCCGCGAATGCGTCCTCGGGCGCAATCACGCCGCGATCCGGGCACCACGCGCCGCAGTCGGGCAGAGTCTTGGCCCCCATCACCGGCCCGGCATAGAGCCCCGCCGCCAGCGCCATCTGCGCCAGCGCCGCCTGCGCGGCCACCTCGCCGCCGGTGTCGCACAGATGCGCCAGCCGCCGCAGGGTCGAGACCGGCAGGGTGGAATAGTCGTCCAGCCGCGTATCCTCGCGCCCGTCGGCGGGCAGCACCGCCAGCGCGATGCCCTTGGCCTGCGCCAGCGCCAGCACCTGCTGCAACCCGTAGGACCAATAGGGCACGCCGCCGATCAGCCGGATCAGGATGCCCTTGGCGCCCTCCAGCGTCTGCTCAACATAGGTGTCGACCGACAACGGGTGCTTCAGCGCCGTCAGGTTGGCCAGCCGCAACGAGGGCATCCGCGCCTCGGGCCCGCCGCCGCGATGCCAGCCGACCGCGAAAGCACCCAGGTCGCTGTCCGAAAAGGACAGCACCACCAGATCCGCCGAGCTCTGGCCCAGATCGGTCGGGGTCTCGGTTTCTTCGAGCCCGTGGCTTTCGCGGAAGACGACGTGCATCGGTGCTTACTCGGCGGCCTCGGTGACGCCCGAAAGGATGCCGCGGATCGCATCTGCGTCGATGTCGTCATGCTCGGCAATGACCACAAGGCGCGAGCGGCGCTCTTCCTCCGGTTTCCAAGGGCGGTCATACTGGTGCCGCACCCGCGCGCCGACCGCCTGGACCAGCAGGCGCATCGGCTTGCCCTGAACGGCGGCATAGCCCTTGACCCGCAGGATGTTCAGCTCGTTCGCCAGACGCTCGATATTGGCGACCAGCTGCGCCGGGTCGGTCTGTTCTGGCAGCTCGACCACAATGCTTTCGAAATCGTCATGTTCGTGTTCGTCATGGCCATCGTGATGCGAGGGGCGGGCGTCCATGTCGTCTTCGGCTGCGGCCTCCAGCCCCAGCACCACGCGCACGTCCACCGCACCCTCGGCCACTTCGACCACGGGCAGGGGGCGGGGCGCCTCGGCGGCGATGATCTCGCGCGCCTTGGCCACGCCTTCGGGGCCGGCCAGGTCAGGCTTGGTCAGCAGGATGATGTCGGCGCACGAGATCTGATCCTCGAACACCTCGGACAGGGGCGTTTCGTGGTCGATCGAGTCATCGGCCATGCGCTGGGCATCCACCGCCGCGACATTCGGGGCGAAGCGGCCTGCGGCCACGGCCTCGGCATCGGCCAGAGCGATCACGCCGTCCACGGTGATCTTGGAACGGATGTCGGGCCAGTCGAACGCCTTGAGCAGCGGTTTCGGCAGGGCCAGACCGCTGGTTTCGATCAGGATGTGATCGGGGCGCGGGTCGAGCGCCATCAGCGCCTCGATCGTGGGGATGAAGTCATCGGCCACGGTGCAGCAGATGCAGCCATTGGCCAGTTCCATGATGTTTTCCGCCGGGCAGTCGGGGATCGCGCAGCTTTTCAGGATTTCGCCATCGACGCCCACGTCGCCGAATTCGTTGACCACCACGGCCAGCCGCTTGCCCTGCGGGTTTTGCATCAGATGGCGGATCAGCGTGGTCTTGCCCGAGCCGAGAAAGCCGGTGATGACGGTGACGGGAAGTTTTTCGAGGGTGCTCATGCTCATGCTCCAATCGGGGGAATGCGGGCGGCGCAGTTCTTGCGGAAATGTTCAGGGCGGTCGCGCCATTTCACAAGGCCATCATCGGCGGCCAGATATTTGGTGGCGCCTTCGACGATGATCTCGACATGGTCGGATTCGTTCAGGTTTTCATAGACGAAGGTCCAGCGCGACGGCCCGCCGCGCAGAACGATCGAACAGCCCTGATCGCAGTTCGACAGGCATTCGACCGGCTTCAGGGTGATGCCCTCGGGCAGGTCGGCAGCGGCCAGCGCCTTGTGCAGCAGCGTGCCGGGGCGTTGGGCGTCATCCTCGATGGGCAGCCCGCGTCGGCAGGTGGTGCAGACCAGCAGTTCAACTGGTGTGGTCTCGGTCACGTCTCTCATCCCCCCTCACTCGGTTGTCGGGGGACGGGGTATGCGCGGGCCACGTTGCGGACATGGGCCCGACACCGGAACACCCCGTCCGGTTTGTCTTCGGGCGTTGGCAGGTCTCCCGGCTTGCGGATGTCAGAGCGGCGCTCTGTCGGATGTCCCGCCTTCCCGGCCAGCAGCCAGTGGCATTTGGGCACCCTCTCCGGTCACGGTCGCGGGGGCGGCTGCGTTTGACGGAAAACCGCTGACGCATTCCCTTTTCATCTGCTTGCACAGACACCAACGCAAGCGACATGCGGCACGGGCAGGGGGGTTGTCAAGCGCGCGGGGCCAAGTGCCTCGCGTCGGATCGAAAAAGCGACTTGCCGGGATCAATCCGCGGCATCGCCGGCCAGCCGGTCGCGCAGCCAGGCCAGGAACAACTGGGCAGGGATGGACGGAGGCGCCGCGCTGACGCTGCGGATCAGATAATGCGACTGGGCAAAGGGAATCGCCGGCCCCGCAACCCGGATCGGCGCGCCCTGGGCGATGGCGTTGCGCGCGAACCGCTCCAGAACGGTGGCATAGCCAGCGCCGGCCATCACCAGTTGCAGCGCCGTGACGGTCGTATCCGCCGAATTACGCGCGGGGCGGTCGGGCAGGTCGGTGCCCGTGGCCTCGAAGTACCGCGCCCAGTTGTCCTCATACCCCAGAATGTGAATCAACGGGCCGTTTTGCAGGTCTGGCGCCGGGTCCTGCGCCCGGCAGACGGGCACCAGCCGTTCCGAGCACAGCTGTTCGGCCGCAACTCCGGGCCAGTCGCCATAGCCCAGCCGGATTTCCACGTCCACATCCGCAGGCGCGGCCGAGTCGTTCCAGATATGTGACACCAGCCGCACCGGGATCTCGGGGTGCTGGGCGCTGAACGCGGGCAGCTCGGCCGCGATCCAGTAGGTCATCGTCGATATCGCCGCCCGGATGGTCAGCGCCTGCCGCGAGGCGGGGCCGAACAAGCTGTTGGTGGACAGCGCAATATCCGACAGCGCCCGGCGCACGGTCAGCGCATAGGACTGGCCCAGCTCGGTCAGCGACAGGTGTCGGGCGTTGCGGGCAAAAAGCGGCTGCCCGAGGTCCGCCTCGAGCGAGCGGATATGCAGCGACACTGCCGTCTGGGTCAGGCCCAGTTCCTGCGCGGCGGTGGTGAAGTTCAGATGGCGGGCGGCGGCTTCGAAGCTGCGCAGCCAGGCCGGATTGGGCAGGCGGTCCATTCAGCACCAAAATATTTTGCATTTAGATTGACTTATTATTCGTTTCTTTTGTCGATGGGCAACGGAAATACTCGTGTCAACGAAATTGCGCCTGCGGGAGGGCAGAACATGAAGGTCGGTTTCATCGGTTTGGGCAATGTGGGGGGCAAGCTGTCGGGGTCGCTGCTGCGCAACGGTATCGACCTGACGGTACACGACCTGAACCCCGATCTTGTGGCGGAGTTCGCCGCCAAGGGAGCAAAAGCCGGTGAAAGCCCGGCCCAGATGATGCGCGATTGCGATGCGGTCATCACCTGCCTGCCGTCGCCCGCTGCCTCGGACGCGGTGATGCAGCAGATGCTGCCCGAGGTCACCCGCGGCAAGATCTGGATGGAGATGTCCACCACCGACGAGGCCGAGGTCAAACGCCTAGGGGCCATGGTGATCGAACGCGGCGGGGCGGCGGTGGACTGCCCGGTTTCGGGCGGGTGCCACCGGGCGGCGACGGGCAATATCTCGATCTTCGCGGGCTGCGACCGGGCCACGTTCGAGCGCATTCTGCCGTTCCTGACGACGATGGGCCGGCGCATTCTGCATACCGGCGATCTGGGCACGGCCTCGGTTCTGAAGGTGCTGACCAACTATCTGGCCACTGCCAACCTGATCACCTGCGCCGAGGCGCTGGTGACCGCCAAGGCCGCCGGGATGGACCTGAACACCACCTACGAGGCGATCAAGATTTCGTCCGGTACCTCCTTCGTACATGAGACCGAAAGCCAGGTGATCCTAAACGGCTCGCGCGATATTTCCTTCACCATGGACCTGGTGAAAAAGGATATCGGCCTGTTCCAGGAGGTCGCCGACCGCGCCGGCGTGCCGTTGGAGATGAACCCGTTGATGATCAAGATCTTCGACGACGCCATCGCCCGCTATGGCGCGCGCGAGCTGTCGCCCAACGTCATTCGACGGCTCGAGGATGCAACCGGGCTGAGCATTACCGCGCCCGGTTTTCCGGCCGAGATGCAGGACGATGAACCGGAAGAGCCGGGGTATGAGGTGATTCCTCAAGGCCGAAGCGCGGTCTGATCCGACGGTCAGCGCAAGGCACGCCCTTTCCGGGGGGGCTCGCATGTACCGACCGCGTCGCTGGTGACCCAGCGCGGACTAAATCCTTGCCCGGAAATTACTGGTTAGCTCGGCTGCGCTAACCATCTCCGCGCGTATTTTGGCGTTTCGTATCAACAAACTGGTCCAGGCGACTATCACAGGACCAGAGAACAGCGATGCAATGCGAGGCTGGAAAGTTGGAGGCGAGTACCGGAATCGAACCGGTGTACACGGATTTGCAATCCGCTGCGTCACCACTCCGCCAACTCGCCTTTTCAAGCAATTTCAATTACTTGACGTGGTGCAGACGCGGTTCTAGCAGCTTTCCCGAACAACGTCCAGAGGGTTGCTGAAAATTCCGCCGACCACGGCGTTGGATGGTCGGTCAGCGCAGTGGCAACTTTTGTCGCGGCCTGCAATTTTTGCCGGGCTGGCCGTTGCCGGGCGGGATCGGATGTGGCAAAAGCCGAGCAACCATGGGAAATATACGAGCGGTCACATGACGGATTTCGCAGCCCGACGCCACACGATGGTAGACACTCAGATCAGGCCCTCTGATGTCACCAAATTCCCGATCATCGATTCAATGCTGAAGGTCCAGCGTGAGAACTTCGTGCCGGATGCCAGTCGCGAAGTGGCCTATGCTGGCGACCTGATCGACCTGGGAAACGGGCGCTGCCTGCTGGAGCCGAGGACTCTGGCGAAGATGCTGGATGCATTGAATATTTCGAATGACGAGGTGGTTCTGGATATCGCCCCAGCGTTCGGATACTCGACCGCCGTGGCCGCGAACATGGCGCAGCTTGTGGTGGGCGTCGAGGATGACGAGGCCAACGCAGCCGACGCGCAGTCCCGCCTGATGGAGGCGGATATCGACAACGCGATCATTCATGTCGGACCTTTGGAGCAGGGGGCGGCCGAGCATGGCCCCTATGATGTCATTATCATCCAAGGCGGTGTGGAACGTCTGCCCGATGCCCTACTCGATCAACTGAAAGATCATGGCCGCATCGCTTGCCTGTTCGTCGAAGGCAATCTGGGCACCGTTCGCATTGGTCGAAAGTCCGATGGGCGGGTGACTTGGCGTCATGGCTTCAACGCAAATGCTCTAGTACTGCCAGCGTTTTCGGCCGAGTGTGCATTTTCGCTATAGTCGATCAGCGGTTTTCCGCGGTCCCTTGATTAGTTGAAAACAAAGGCGCAAACTGCCTGCGGGCTTGCGTTATTTTGATTTGAGAGGATTTGGGTATGCTTGGAACGGCTGGAGGGAAGCTGGTCAAGGCAGTCGCTCTGACGGCGGGAATCGCGCTGAGCGTGATGCCGGGGCGCTCGGTTTTGGCGGACAATCTGACCGACGCGTTCATCGGTGCATACAACACAAGCGGGCTGTTGGAACAGAACCGCGCCTTGCTGCGCGCAGCCGACGAAGACGTTGCAATCGCGTTGTCGGCCCTGCGCCCGATCATCAACTGGACCGTCCGTGTCAGCCAGGATTACGCCAAGACCCGCGCCGGAACTGTGGTGTCGACGGTCGAACCATCGCGCTTCTTCTCGGGGTTAACGCTGAGCCAGCTGGTCTATGACGGCGGTGCATCGATTCTCGGGAAACAGTCGGCTCAGGAAACAGTTCTGGCAACCCGCCAGGCATTGATCGATATTGAGCAACAGGTTCTGTTCCGCGCAACGACGGCTTATCTGAGTGTTCTGCTGCAGGAAGAAACGGTTCAGATTCGCCAGAACAACGTCAATCTCTCGGGCGAGGAACTGCGGGCCACGCAGGACCGTTTTGAAGTCGGTGAGGTCACCCGGACCGACGTCGCGCTGTCCGAAGCGCAGTTGGCAAGCTCGCAGGCTGATTTGGCCGATGCGCGAGGCGACCTGAGCACCGCTCAAGCGGAATACGTGAATGCCGTCGGCAAACAGCCTGGCCGTACAGCGGGCCAGCCGCGTCTGCCGAAGCTGCCCGGTTCATTGGCCGAGGCCATCAGCCTGGCACAAAGAAACCATCCGGCAATCCTTTCGGCGCAGCATCAGGTGCGTGCCTTGGATCTGACCGTGCAGCAGCAGCGCGCGGGTCTCGGTCCGAATGTCAGCTTGAACGCAGACGCGGGGATCACGGAAAGCTATGACAACGACGACTATACCAACGATGCGTCCATCTCGTTGAATTTCAATCAGCCCATCTATGCCGGTGGTCGATTGGCGGCCAACGTGCGCCGCGCAATGGCTCAGCGGGACGCATCGCGCGCCAACCTTCTGAATGTGCAGAAAGACATCACTCAGGGTGTGACGGACGCCTATGTGCGCTTTGAAACGGCCACGGCCAGCCTGCGGGCATCCGTCGAACGGGTACGCGCATCGCAGGTCGCCTTTGACGGGATTCGCGAAGAGGCCACGCTGGGGGCTCGGACCACGCTGGACGTTCTGACAGCTCAGCAGGATTTGCTGGACGCACAATTGGCCGAAGTTGCCTCGCGGACGGAACGGTCTTTGGCTGCCTATCAGCTGTTGCAGGCGCAAGGTCTGTTGACCGCCGAGCGCCTTGGACTGGCAGTCCAGATTTATGACCCGACACTCTACTATAACTTGGTCAAAAAGGCGCCAGCACAGATCAGCAAGCAAAGCCGCGACCTGGATCGAGTTCTCAAAGCTTTGCGGCGCGATTGATCAGCCACACTATCTGTTGTTAGGTTCGACCGGATTGGATACACTGGTCCAAAAGGTCAGAGCGGTAGAGAACAATGACGGATAGCAGTGTCAAAGCAGGTGTCGAAGACGTATTGTCGTCGATCAAGCGTTTGGTCAGCGAAGAAGGGCGCAAGGTCCCGAACCTGATCAAAGCGACTGCGGCTCGCAAGCCGGGACGCCTGGTTTTGACGGATGCCCTGCGGGTTGGCACACCGGCCGAGGATCCAAAAGCACCTTTGAAACTGGCCCAAAAGATCTCGGCTGAGGCGGCCTCGCAGCATGCTGCGAATGTCGAGGCGGTGCGCCCGGCCAACGACCTGTCTCAACCTATGCGGTTGCGGTCTTGCGATATCGTTCGTCCCGGAACGCCGGCAATCAATGACATTGGCGGTGAGTCTTCGGATGATCGCGAAGGCCGCAGGGATCTGGCCGGAAGCCTGAGCGCCAAGATCGCAGCTCTTGAGGCTGCGATTGCGCGGACCGAAGATCAGTGGGAGCCTGACGGTGAAAGCGACGACGCTTATTCCGGCACGCGCACCGACACGGTCAGTTGGGCCTCGGACACCGGGTTTTCGACGTCGAAGGATGCGGCTGCGTCCGAAGCTGAGATGGACGCTGACAGCGACGAGGAAACAACGCCTGCCACGTTTATCCGCGACAACCGGGATGCCTCAGAGGCCGAAGTAAAGCTGGATCAGGAAACGCCGGCGATGGCGACCGGCACGATGGATGAAGACGAATTGCGCGAGTTGATCGCAGACATCGTCCGTCAGGAACTGCAGGGCGCGCTGGGTGAACGTATCACCCGCAACATTCGCAAGCTGGTGCGGCGCGAGATCAACCGCGCTTTGGCCGCTCAAACTTTGGATTGACGCTCAGCCGAACCGAGGCTCGGCTGTCAGTGACAGCAGGGCATCAAGGTCCATATGCTGTTCAAGGTGATCGGCCAAAGACTCCAACGTTTGCTCAACACTGACTTCGTATGCCAGTTCCGACTTGGCTCCAAACCGCTGCAGAAACGACGCGCGGAAGGCGTCTGACGCGAAAATGCCGTGCAAATAGCTTCCCAGAACGCGCCCGTCTCTCGATGCGGCGCCTTCCGGGCGCCCTTCCACCTGCAACCATGCGCGGGCAGTATCCGGACCTTGGGTGCGCCCCATGTGGATTTCGTAGCCGGTGACAGGCTCGCCGCCGGGCAAGGCCTGCGCTGATTGCAGTTCGACCCGTTTTTCCCCGGACATAACCGTTTCCACGTCCAGCAAACCCAGCCCATCGACGCCGCCGGGTCTGCCGTCCACTCCGTCGGGGTCAGCGATCACCCGGCCCAGCATCTGATACCCGCCGCAGAGGCCAAGAACATGGCCGCCCCGCCGTACATGGGCATACAGGTCGATGTCCCAACCCTGTTTGCGGAAAAAGGCCAAATCTCCGATCGTTGATTTGCTGCCCGGCAGAATCACCAGATCCGCGTCACCGGGAAGGGGGCGGCCAGCCGGAATGATCTCGACCGAAACACCCGGCTCGGCAGACAGCGGGTCCAAATCGTCGAAATTCGCCATGCGCTCCAACTGCGGCACCGCAACCTTGCAGGTGCCGCCGGCGTGCGAGCGGATATCCATCATGTCTTCGGCCGGTAGTTTCCAAGCATCGTCAAACCAGGGAACGACGCCCAGACAAGGCCATCCGGTGCGTGCCGCAATGTCGTCGCGCCCGTCATCAAACAGGCTGACGTCTCCCTTGAAACGATTGACCGCAAAGCCGCGGATCATTGCAAGGTCAGCGTTCTCCAGCACTGCATGGGTGCCTACGATCTGCGCTATGACGCCGCCCCGGTGAATGTCTCCCACCAGTATGACGGGCACATTTGCGGCGCAGGCAAAGCCCATGTTGGCGATGTCGCCTGCTCGCAGGTTGGTCTCGGCCGGACTGCCGGCGCCCTCGAGCAGCACAAGGTCGGCATCTTGGCAAAGCCTGGCAAAGCTTTCGAGCGCAGCGTTCAGAAGTTTGGATTTGTCCTTGCGATAGTCCTTGGCCCGCATCGTTCCCGCCCGCTTGCCCTGAACGATCACCTGCGCACCGGTATCGGTTTCCGGCTTCAGAAGGATTGGATTCATGTCCGTATGGGGCGCGCGCCCCGCCGCCCGGGCCTGCAGCGCCTGGGCGCGGCCAATCTCGCCTCCGTTTGCCGCCACTGCGGCGTTGTTGGACATGTTCTGCGGTTTGAAAGGGGCAACCTTCAACCCTCGCCGCGCAAAGGCCCGGGCCAGCCCGGCCACAAGCATCGACTTGCCGACGTTGCTGCCGGTCCCCTGAATCATGATCGCGCGAACCATCTGAGCCTCCTGCGGATGTTGGCAGATGACCGCATTTATTCAGCCGACGAAAGCGTGGATCGGGCCATTTGCACGACGAATGCGACCATTCCGCTGCGTACAGGGCAAAAAAAAGCGCGCCGAAAGTACCGGCGCGCGTTTTTGGGTCGGGCAAAGCCTTAGGCGGCTTCGGCCTGCTGGGCAGCGTTGCGGCGTTCGCTTTCTTCGCGCGACAGGGCGACGGACGTACGCACGCCACGGCCAACGAACTCCATCAGTCCGTGGACAACCCGTTCGTTCGGGTCGATGCCAGCGCAGGACAGCACTTCGCGACCATCGCGCGAGCGTGCCCAGCGGGCGATTTGTTCCGGGCCATTGCCGTATTTCTTGTCATCGGCGATGGCATCATCGAGTGCAGCCAGCACAACGGCCGCGAAAAGTTTGCGGGCACGGTTGCCTTGCTCATTGTTAAAGGCGGTGCCGTCAACGAAATCTCTCATCTCGTTTTCCTTGTTGTTCTTGCTCTTGTAATTTTCGGCGTGGCGGTCCTTATGACCTATTTAGTGCGATTCGGATACACCTAATTTGCATAGTTGCGTTGCGTCATTTGCATGGCTCTCTGCAGGTGCAGCACTAGGTTTCGTTGTATTGCATGGATCGGTCCCGCCAGATATAGGGACGACAACTGACGCATCAACCATGTGTGAAGGAAATATGTCATGCCCAAGATCAATGGGAACGAAATTCGCCCGGGCAATGTGCTTGAGCATAACGGCGGTCTGTGGGCGGCGGTCAAGGTCGATCACGTCAAACCGGGCAAAGGCGGTGCCTTTGCACAGGTGGAATTGCGGAACCTGCGCAACGGTTCGAAACTGAACGAGCGGTTCCGTTCCGCGGACAAGGTCGAGCGTGTTCGGTTGGAGCAGAAAGACCAGCAGTTCCTGTATGAAAGCGACGGGATGCTGGTATTCATGGATGCCGAGACCTATGAACAGATTGAATTGCCTGCAGATTTGCTGGGTGACCGTCGTCCGTTCCTTCAGGACGGGATGACCATCGTGGTCGAATTCTATGAAAGCGAGGCGCTGAACGCGACGCTGCCTCAGAAAGTCGTCTGCAAGGTCGTCGAGACTGAACCGGTCGTCAAAGGTCAGACTGCGGCGAACTCGTTCAAGCCGGCGGTTCTGGACAACGGGGTCAAAGTCATGGTGCCGCCGTTCATCGCGCAGGACGAGATGATCGTCGTGAACACCGAGACCATGGAATATTCCGAGCGCGCGTAACGTTGCGTCATACTCGGAGAAAGACCAAGAAACTGCGCCGCTATTCGGCGCGGTTTTTTTCTTGCGAGGCGGCCCCGCCCCGGCGGTAGCGGGCGCGGTCCGGGCCGAACAGTTCCAGCAACAGCTCGAACTTGATGCGATTGGCGCTGACCTGCCGGTAAAAAGCGATGAGAAACCCGGTCGGCCCCTGGATCCGGGCCAGACCGCTGGTCGCGGCGACGACGGTTCCCACGTCGGTTTCTCCCTGCAGAACCAGCCATCCGCCCAGCATCAGAACACCGACGGTGCCTGCACCGTTGATCACGCTCAGCAGAAACTTGGCCGACAATTTCCACAGGAACATCCGCCGCCGGGTGTCGTAGATCGCGTCGAACTGGTCGTGCACCTCTTGAGTCACGGCCTCAATGTTTTCGATTGTCAGATGGTCGGTCGCGCTACGCAATATGCGGACGCGGTCCGCCACGAACACGTTCACCTTTCTCTGCGAGACGAGAACGATAAGGATCTGCGGTGCGATCATCGAAAGGGCAATCAGTCCCAGCCAGGGTTGCGTCGACGAGATGTAGCCAATCACGCTGACCAAGGTTCCGATTTGTACGACCGGGTCCGAGAACGCGCCGCCTGCGAATTTGCCCAGTTCTTCGGCTTCGGCAGAAATGGCCGTCGTCATGGTCCCCTTGCGGACATTCTCGCCTGACTCGTCCACATCCACGGTGCGGGCCAGTAAAAGCTGGCGAATGCGACGGATCATGTCTTCGCCCAATGTCCCCGCGCGATATCCCAGCACCCACTTCAGAGCGAGGCTCAGCAGGATCACCCCCATCATGCCTGCACCCAGCAGCAGGAGATGAGGCGCCTCGATATTGTCCGAGGTCAGATGGTTGATGATGTCCCGTTGAAACTCCAACGGGGCCGCGGCAAGAGCCGCGACCGACAAGGACAACAGGATCAGTATGACTTGCCGTCCGGCGCTGGCGCGCCAGATGGCTGAATACAGTTGGAGCATGCAGGCACCCGATCAGCCAAGTGCCTCAAGTCTTACCGTGTGGCCGGGCCGGATAAAACGTTTACAAAGCAGCCCGGTTAGTGGTCGTGCCGGTTGGGCAACAGGCTCACTCCAGCAGACGCAGCCGGGCGTCTCCGGCCTGCATGTCGTCGCCCGCCCGATCAAGGCGCAGATAGGCGATGGCCTGTCCGTTCGATTGCGTGAACAGCGTACCAGCTGGCTTTCCCGCCGAGAGGATTTCGGAGCCGACCGGAGCCGCGCCGTCGATGGCGACAACCCGCAGCCCCTTGCGCAACTGGGTCTTGTGCTTCATGCGAGCGGTTACCTCTTGCCCGACATAGCAACCCTTTTTGAAATCAACGCCGTTGAGCGGCTCGAAACCGGCCTCGAGGATATAAGTGTCCGGTGTCAGCTCGATCCCGGTTTCCGGGATGCAATAACGCACCCGAATTGCGTCCCAATCCGTTCCATCATCGGCTTCGGGAGCGTCAGAATATGCGCGCCAGCCCATATCGGGGTGACGAGGATCGGGCAGGGCGCCTTCGGGTGCGGGCCCGGTTCCGCGTTGCAGGTGCAAGTTGGTTTCCTCGATACGCACGTCCGCCCGCAGCTTGTACATGTTCAGCCGCTTGATCAGTGCATCCGCCATCCCCTCAACCACGTCCAGCAGTACCGAGTCGCCATCGCGTTTCAGAAAGAAATCGGCCAGGTACTTGCCCTGCGGGGTCAGGATGGCCGCGTAGACAAGACCATCATCCAGCTTGCGGGTGTCATTGGTGACCAGACCTTGCAAGAAGCTGTCGGTATCCGTGCCGGTCAGGCGCAAAATGCGGCGGGTGCTCATCTTTGGGTCCTCGTCATTGCCCTGAGAGCGGTGATATAAGCGAACCCGTTGCCAAGACCAGAGGTTTCGAACGTGTCCGCCCCGATCAGTATCGTGATTCCGACATTCGATTCCCAAACCGAACTCGCGCGCTCGCTGATGACCCTGATGGAAGGTCTGCACGCCGGTCTGATCCGCGAACTTGTCATCGCCGATGGAGGGTCGACCGATCATACGTTGCGTATTGCCGATGAAGCAGGTGCCCGGATCGTTGCCGGGGCCGGGTCTCGTACCGCGCAGCTGCGCGTGGGATGCGACGCCGCGGTGGGCGACTGGTTGCTGATCATCCGTCCGGGGACCGAGCTTGAGCCGGGGTGGACCGATGCGGTGGCCGAGCACCTTGTAACGCAGCGTCCGGGTGTTTTTCGCCTTGGGTTCCGGTCCTCAGGCCTGAGCCCGAGTTTGACGGCAGGTTGGGCCAATCTGCGTAGCCGGGTCTTCGGACTGGCGTCTGGTGATCAGGGTCTGCTGCTGCCGGCGCAATTGTACAAGGCCGCCGGCGGATATCCGGATCAACCGGGGAAGGAGGAGGCGCTCATGCGCTCTCTGCCGCGCGCGACTCTGTTGCGGGCGCGTGCCATTACAGGTGCCGGGCGCCGTGGTCGGACGCGTCCTGAGGCGCCACCTCAGTAACCCCGGTCCCAGATGCTTCAGGGGGTGGCTGCCGCGCCGTCGGCTCGGTGATGAGGTTGGACCGCAACTCGACAACAGATTTGCCCAACCGGAATGGTGCCGCAAAGCTGACAAGACACAGCGCGATGATCTGTAGAACGAGAATGTGGGCGTTTTCCTGGAGGTACTCCCACTCTCCTTTCAGTTTGGCGACCTGAGCGATCAGGTCATCATAGCTTTGCGCGAGGATCATATAGTCTCCGGCGATTGCCGGCACTTTCCGCCGCATGTTGTCGATCGCGGTCTGCGTTTCTTCGTCCAGCGTGGTGAATACTAGGAATTGCTCGATGTCGAAGGCATCGGCCTTGGCGGCCATGTCCTGAATGTCATCCATCTGGCCTCGGGACCGTGCGCCGAAGATGAAGTTCAGGCCCTGCAGCGGCGCAACTTCGTTGGTGACGGCGATGAACAGCGGCAGGTCGGCGTTGCTGGCGGTCGAGGCCGACAGGAACTCGACCTTGTCGCACAAAACCGCCGTGTCCGGGTCGTAGGCCGGATCGCAGAACCGCAGCCGGAACCGCGCGGCGTCGCGATCGAAGGCCAGTGTCGCCGCATAGGCAACGTCGATCTGCCTGTCCAACCTTGAGCTGTCGGATTTGTAGAGCCCCGCCATGACCGCCACCAGCGCGCCCAGCCCACCCAACACGACCCACACGAGGTCGGCCAGCTTCCATGCCCGGTGACCCGCTGGTTTGCGAAACAGGAACGCGGTGCCAATCGATCCGGCCAGAAAGAACAGCAACAGCAGGGGCAGCTGGTAGTCGGTGATGAAGCTCATGCACCCGAGTTTAAGTTGTCAGTCTTCCCACGCAACAGCGATCACGTGCAGTTGTAACGCGTGTCAGGATGCCCATACTTGGGTCAGGGCCGGAGGGAGAACGTAATGAGCAAAGAGATTGTGCTGATCCACGGGGCATTTGCCGGGCCGTGGTGCATGGCGGACTACGCGGGGTTCTTCCGCGCCCGTGGCTGGACGGTGCACACCCCTGCGCTGAGGTTTCATGGCGGCGATCCCGCAGCCGAGTCCGATGCGGGTCTGACCGACACCAGCGTGATGGATTATGCCAACGACATCGCCGAATTCGTTCAGGGGTTGGGCAGCAAGCCCGTGATCCTCGGGCATGCCATTGCGGGCGTCGTTGCCCAGCAGGTTGCGTCTCGCGGGCTGGCCAGCGCCATCGTGTTGATCAACCCGAACGCGGCCTGGGGCACCCTGCCGGAAACCGATGACGAACGCGCCGTGCCGCGCGCCTTGATGGAGGGCGGGGCGTTCTGGAAGCAGCCCATGCGCGTCGATTTCGACCTGATGGCCCCATTTGCACTGAACAAAATGCCCGAACCCCAGCAACATGCGGTCTTCGATCAGCTTGGCCCGGAAAGCGGGCGGGTGATGTTCGAGATGTTTTTCTGGATGTTCGACGATCACCACGCGATGAAGGTTGATATCGACAAGGTCGACTGCCCGGTTCTGATCGTTTCAGGCTCGGAGGACAGGGCGGTGAACCCCAACACCTGCCGTGCCTTGGCGAAACTCTATGGCGACCGCGCGACCTTTCTGTCCGCAGAAGGTCACGCGCATTTTCTGTTCATGGAGCCCGGTTGGGAAAAGCCAGCCGCACAGATCGCGGACTGGCTGGACCAGAAGCTGGGCTAGGGGCCGTTCAGGCTTTATTTGCTGACCTGAAACGTGCTCTGAGGCCGCCAACGCAGCACGCCGTCGCTTTCGCGGTAACAACGCAACAGGCGTTCCTGCACCGTGCTCACCGTGCTGGTGACGGTGTTGTCACCGACCATCAGCACAAAGGCGTCCTCGGAATAGGCCATGCCTTCGTAATAGCAGAACCGGGTCTCGGCGCCGTCGGGGATGGGGGATGCGGTGCTGAGCATCTGCTGTGCGGAGGCTGCCGAGGCCATCAGGGTCAGGGCCAGCCCGAGGGTCAAAGTATTCATGTCGTCCTCCCGTTCGGATATCCGTTTTTCAAATTGGGTTTTGGACGCTCGGAACCTCAAAGCTCGTTCTTGAATGACGGTTTGAGGGTAAGTGTGAACGAGATCAACGGGTTAGGCAAGGGGCGTGTTTGCGTGCCGCTCGTGGCGACGTCCCGCGCTATCCACGAAATGCTTGATGCAAAGCCTCCTGCACGCGCCTAACTAGCCTCATGGGCGAGCGCAAGAATTGGAGGATTGGGGGTTCTTTAACCACAGTAAGCTTTTGACGAGTTTCGTCATCGGCCTTCAATGGAATTAGCGAGAACTCACAATTGTAGCCGTTATCATCGGAATAGTAACCTGTGTACAGCCAAATAGATGGGAAGGGCGTTAAAGAGATTTCATCCGCAATTGCGCCAAAAGCATCAAAGAAATCGTTCGGCTCGCTATGGGTTGTAAGATTATCAAGGACAAGAATCGTTTCATCTTTATCTCTATGTTTTTTTGAAGCTTTTTTTCTACTGCTTGAGAGATAGCTGCGCAAAGATCAATCTTTGGGTTCATTGGTGGGCGAAGAAATAGCTTTGGACCGTTCTCTACAAACTCGTTTTTGAAAGACTGTTTCTTGCCGTTTGGCGCATTTGCTTTTTCAACAATTTCACTCGGAAAAGTGCCGGGAAAGTGCTTTTCCACTTTGCGAATTTCAAAACCTTTCAAGTTCGCTTTCTGAAGCAGCAAAGTACAATCATTTTCTGCATTGATCGACTTCAGAAGTGCGGGATCGGCTACCCGGCAAATCTCCAAGTTAAAGCTGGTGCCATCGTGCATCACGTATTTGAAATCCCATGGGCAATCACGCCCAACTACGTAGAATTGCGGGGGCTCGCTACTCTCACTGTAGTTTAGTTTTCCGTACTGCTGACAAAAATGAAAGGCGATAAGATCTTCACGTAGGCGATCATCCCAAACGTTAAGACGAACTACTTCGCGTGAAGTGCCGTCCATGTCAATAAACACATGCCGACAATAATTGTGTTTGCCCTCCAGTCGGCTGCGAGGCTCAAACTTGTGCTCGCCACCTAATAGTACTTCTCTTTTGAATTCCGGCATAAGAAACATTCAAATCCGGAATAAATCAAACATCCAACTCCTCCACAAACCGCGCGTTCTCCTGAATGTATTGGAACCGCAGTTCGGGTTTCTTGCCCATCAGGCGCTCGACAAGGTCGCCGGTCTCACCGGGTTCGTCCTCGTCGATGGTGACACGGATCAATTTCCGCGATTTGGGGTCCATCGTGGTTTCTTTCAGGTCCTTGGCGTCCATTTCACCCAGACCCTTGAAGCGGCTGACGTCGATCTTGCCTTTGCCGCCCAGACCTTTCTCCAGCCATTCGTCGCGCTCGGCTTCGTCCAGGCAATAGACACGCTTGGCGCCTTGGGTCAGGCGGTAGAGGGGCGGGCAGGCCAGGTACAGGTGGCCCGTGTCGATCATCGGGCGCATCTGGGTGAAGAAGAAGGTCATCAGCAGCGAGGCGATATGCGCGCCGTCCACGTCGGCGTCGGTCATGATGATGACCTTGTCATAGCGCAGGTCGTCGATGTTAAACTTGGTGCCCAGCCCTACGCCAAGCGCCTGCGTCAGGTCATTGATCTCGGCGTTGGTGCCCAGTTTCGAGCTGGCCGCGCCAAGGACGTTCAGGATCTTGCCGCGCAGGGGCAGCAGGGCCTGTGTCTTGCGGTCGCGGGCCATCTTGGCCGAACCGCCAGCCGAGTCGCCCTCGACGATGAATAATTCGGTGCCGTCACGTGTTGAACTACTACAGTCCACCAACTTGCCGGGAAGACGGAGTTTCTTAGTGGCGGACTTGCGTTGTGTTTCCTTCTCGGCCCGTCGGCGCAGGCGTTCCTCGGCCCGCAGGATGAGGAAATCCAGAATGGCGCCGGCGGATTTGGTGTCGGCGGCCAGCCAATTGTCGAAATGGTCGCGGACCGAGTTTTCGACCAGCCGCTGCGCCTCGACCGTGGCAAGACGGTCCTTGGTCTGGCCGACGAATTCGGGTTCACGGATGAAGCACGAGACCAGCGCGCAGCCCCCGGTGATCAGGTCATCGCGGGTGATCTGGGCGGCCTTCTTGTTGTTGATCAGTTCACCGTAGGCCTTGATGCCCTTGAGGATCGCGGCCCAGAAGCCCGCCACGTGGGTGCCGCCCTCGGGCGTCGGAACGGTGTTGCAGTAGGACTGGATGAAGCCATCGCGCGACGGCGTCCAGTTGATCGCCCATTCCACCTTGCCGGGGGTGCCGAATTTCTCGTTGAAATCGACGGTCCCGGCGAAGGGCTGTTCGGAATAGGTCGAGGAGCCGTTCATCGTCTCCTTGAGGTAGTCCGACAAGCCACCTGGGAAGTGAAAGGTAGCCTCGGTAGGCGTCTCGCCGTCGTCGATCGCGGTTTTCCAACGAATTTCAACGCCCGAGAACAGGTAGGCCTTGGAGCGGATCGATTTGAACAGGCGGGCGGGTTTGAACCTGTGGTGGCCGAAGATTTCGGGGTCGGCGTGGAAGGTGACGGTGGTGCCGCGCCGATTGGGAGCCGAGCCCACCTTTTCGACCGGACCCAGCGGGATGCCGCGCGAAAAGCGCTGTTCGTACAGCTCCTTGTTGCGGGCCACCTGCACGACCATCGAATCCGACAGCGCGTTGACCACTGAGGCGCCCACGCCGTGCAGACCGCCCGAGGTCTGGTAGGCCTTCCCCGAGAACTTGCCGCCCGCGTGCAGGGTGCACAGGATCACCTCAAGCGCGGATTTGTCGGGGAACTTCGGGTGCGGGTCGATCGGAATACCGCGGCCGTTGTCCCGCACGGTCAGGGCGTAATCGTCGTGCAGTTCCACCTCGATACGGTTGGCATGGCCGGCAACGGCCTCGTCCATCGAGTTGTCGAGGATTTCGGCCACCATGTGGTGCAGTGCCCGTTCGTCGGTGCCGCCGATATACATGCCGGGGCGTTTGCGCACGGGCTCCAGACCTTCGAGGACCTCGATCGAGGAGGCGTCGTAGGTGTTGGTGGATTCGGGCGTCAACAGGTCGTCGGGCATGGGTGCTGCTCTTGTTTTTGGGTTTGGCCCATTATGGCAGGTGATGTGGGTCGGGGGAAGAGGGGCGCGAGGTGTTGTATCAAACTTGCGGGCGGCGGCGGGTTGCAAAACGGGTGGTTTTCCCGCTGAGATGCGGAAATCTTGGAGGAGCAGGTGATGAGCTGGATCAAGACGATACCATTCGACGAGGCACGCGGTCGGTTGAAGACGCTGTATGACCGGGTCACGGGGCCTGGGAACAATGTGGACAACATCATGATGGTGCATTCCCTGCGTCCACATTCGATGGAAGGTCACATGGCGCTCTACAAGAATGTGCTGCACCATTCAGGAAACTCGGTTCCCAAGTGGTTTCTGGAAGTGCTCGGGGTCTGGGTCAGCTCGTTGAATCGCTGCGGCTATTGTGTCGAGCATCATTTCAGCGGGTTGCAGCGACTCTTGGGCGACGAGCAGCGCGGTTTGGCCATCCGCGCGGCGGTCGAGGCGGAAACACCCGAGACGGCGCCGTTGGACCCCGCACAGATGGCGGCGATGGAATATGCCCGAAAACTGACCGAGAACCCGGCTGGCCTGGCGGCGGCGGATATCGACGCGTTGCGATCTGTTGGCTGGGATGATGGTGAGATCCTGGAGATCAATCAGGTTTGCGCCTATTTCTCCTATGCCAACCGCACCGTTCTGGGGCTTGGCTGTTCGACCAAGGGCGACATTCTGGGGTTGTCCCCGAACAATTCGGACAATCCGGATGACTGGGGCCATCGGTGAAGGGCGCTGCCTCTTGCGTCCTTCGGCGTCGGGCGAAGAGTTGGCTCAGTTGTCCTGAACCCAATCGAGAATAGCGTCGGCCACCGCCTGAGGTTTCTGGTGATGCAGCCAATGGTCTGTACCGTCGATCTGCATGCGGGTCAGGTTGGGAGCGAACTCTTCCAGCCCATCGGTGCATTCGGGAAGCAAGGCTTTGTCCCGCGGCCCCCACAGAAGCAAATGCGGGCAGCGGACCCTCAGCCTGTCAACGGGCAGTTCCGGCAGGTCCGTGCAGGGCGCGCCTGGCTCAGCCACCACAAGGGGTGAGGCCCGGTACCAGTTCAGCATGGCGTCGAGCCGTCCCGGGCGGGCCCATTCGGTGCGATAGTCGCCCATGCGCGCGTCGCTCATCCAGTCCAACCCCATGCCATGCCGAAAGAATTGTTCGAGCTTGGCGAAGTTGCCGGCCGAAAGAAATTCGGCTGCATCGGGCGCGCGCAGGCGGTTGATGTATTGAGAGGCCTCGGATTGTTTGCCTCCTGCCGCAAGTTCGCGCTGGAACGGGACAGGGTGAACACCGTTGGCGATGATCAGGCGGCTGACCAACTTGGGGTGGAACATGGCAATTCCGTAAGCCACCGAGGCGCCCCAATCATGTCCCAGCACAGTGACGGGGTCGCCAACCTGCTCGATCAGCACGGCCATGTCCGACACCAGCTTTGACAGCGCATAGTTCGAAATACCCTCGGGGGCCCAGCTTTGACCATAGCCACGCTGGTCCGGCGCGATGCAGTGAAAGCGGTCCGACAGGTGCGGGGCCAGGTCGGACCACGCGCCGCCATACTCCGGGAAACCGTGCAACATCAAAAGCGTAGGCAGGTTGGGATCGCCCCAGCGGCGGACGAAGAACGGGTGGCCGTTGAGGTCGAAGAATTCGCTGTCCATGCGGGATGCCCCTGACTGAGTTCACACCTGCAGAGTTTTCGGAGCCGTCGCCGAAGTCAACTTGATACGGATCAACGCGGAAAAGATGCAGATCTGCTAGGCGTTTCGGCGGACAGTGACACAGGAGAGAGCATATGGACGCAGTGATCCGAAAAAAGACGACCGCAGCCCCCGTGGCCGTCATGGCCAAACCGAACGCGGACACCGAAGCGCCCACCCGCGAAAAGATCCGGCAGGCCTTTGAAAGCGGGGAGTATCCGTATCGCTCGAAATTGTCCCGGGCGGCTTATGAAAAGCAGAAGGCCCAGTTGCAGGCCGAATTGTTGAAGGTGCAGTTGTGGGCGCAGGAGACCGGGCAGAAGTTCGTGCTGTTGTTCGAGGGTCGCGACGCCGCCGGCAAGGGCGGCACCATCAAGCGGTTCATGGAGCATCTGAACCCGCGTCAGGCCCGGGTGGTGGCGCTGAACAAGCCGACCTGGGAGGAGAAGGGCCAGTGGTATTACCAGCGCTATATCCAGGAATTGCCCACCGTCGGCGAAATGGTCTTTTATGACCGGTCCTGGTACAACCGGGCCGGGGTCGAGCGGGTGATGGGGTTCTGCACCCCGAACGAATACCTCGAGTTCATGCGCCAGACGCCCGAGTTGGAGCGCATGATGGTTCGGTCGGGAATCCAGCTTTATAAATACTGGTTCTCGGTGACACGGGATGAGCAGCTGCGCCGTTTCAAAAGCCGCGAGACGGACCCGCTGAAGCAATGGAAACTGTCGCCCATCGACAAGGCCAGCTTGGACAAATGGGATGACTACACCGAGGCGAAAGAGGCGATGTTCTTCTATACCGACACCGCCGACGCGCCTTGGACCATCGTCAAGTCGAACGACAAGAAGCGCGCCCGGCTGAACTGCATGCGGCATTTCCTGTCGACGCTGGATTATCCGGACAAGGATCATGACATCGTGGGCCAGCCCGATCCTCTGATCGTGGGGCAGGCACATCATGTGGTCCACCGGTCGGATCACATCCTTGGTACGGCGATCCATCCCGAGGCGCGCGTCACCTGATTGGCCCGACGGGCGTCACCGAGGTCTCGAAGTGAAATTTCAGAGATCTCCCCTTGCCCCGGCTCGGGGCCGCGCATATGGCTGGCGGGATGAGAAAGGTCATGACATATCCCGCCCATTTCCGGGCCATTGCTGTGCTGGGGCTGCCGTTGATCGGTGGTCATCTGGCGCAATTCGCCATTGGCCTGACGGATACGATCATGCTGGGCTGGTATGGCGTCGAGGCACTGGCCGCGGTGACGCTGGCCAGCAGCTTTTACTTTGTTCTGTTTCTTTTCGGAGGCGGATTTGGCCTGGCCGTCATGCCGATGGTCGCGACCGCGGCCGCAGAGGAGGATGAAACCAGCATTCGCCGCAGCACCCGAATGGGTCTGTGGCTGTCGCTGCTGTATGGCATGCTGATCATGCCGCTGCTGTGGTGGTCCTACCCGATTCTGATCGCCACGGATCAGGATCCACAAGTGGCGCAAACCGCGTCCGAGTATCTGCGGGTTGCGGGCTGGGGCCTGTTCCCGGCGCTGGTGGTGATGGTTCTTAAATCCTATCTGGCCGCTCTGGAGCGCACGCAGATCGTGCTGTGGATTACCGTCGCGGCGGCAGTGGTCAATGGACTTACGAATTATGCGCTGATCTTCGGCAACTGGGGCGCGCCGGAACTGGGCGTGATGGGTGCCGCGATTGCGTCGGTGGTCACGCAGACCGTGTCGCTGGTGGCGGTGATCATTTACGCGGTGAAAGTCCTGCCGGAGCATAACCTGTTCCAGCGGTTCTGGCGCCCGGATTGGGAAATGTTGCTGAGCGTCCTGAAGCTGGGTGTGCCCATCGGTCTGACCTTGTTGGCCGAAGTGTCTCTGTTCGCCATGTCCGCCTTCATGATGGGTTGGATCGGACAGGTGCCGCTGGCGGCGCACGGGATTGCGCTGAACCTGGCCTCGGCCACTTTCATGGTGCATCTGGGCCTGTCGAATGCAGCAACGATCCGGGCCGGCAATGCGCTGGGGCGCAAGGATCGACCGCATCTCGAGAAAGGCGCAATCGCGGTCACGGGCATGTCCCTTGTGGTGTCCGTGCTGACAATCATCCTGTTCCTGACCTGCGCCGAGCCGCTCATCTCGGTATTTGTCGAACCGGACGACCCGCAGCGTCCCCAGATTCTGGCCATCGGGACCGGTCTGCTGGCCATGGCGGCCCTGTTCCAGCTGGTGGACGGCGCGCAGGTAATCGCTCTGGGCCTTCTGCGCGGGTTGCAAGACGCCAAGGTGCCCATGGTTATGGCAGGCCTCAGCTATTGGGTCGTGGGGATCCCCGCATCCTACTACTTTGGTTTCGTGCAAGGCATGGCCGGGATCGGAGTCTGGCTTGGCCTTGTTCTGGGCCTTGCCTGCGCGGCGGTCATGCTGATGGGACGGTTCTGGCTGCGATCCGTCCGCGTGGTAGGTGCGCCCGCCGCGTAGCGACAACCGCCAGGCTCAACCCTTCTCCAGCCGGTCGGCCTTCTTGCGCACCAGTACCGTGCGCAAGTCGTGCATCGCCAGCAGCAACCGGTCCGTGATGTCTTCCAATTGGGTATCGGTCGCCTTGGACTGGGCCCATTGCGTGGTCAGGTTCAGGTGATCGATCGTGCGGTGGATGTCGTCGACGTCGCGCCGCGCAAGCAGGGCTTTGCGTTCGTCCATCCAACGGGCGATTTCGGTTTTGTCCGCTTCGGTCAGGGTACCCTGACCATGCGGCTTGACCTCGCCGTTGCGGATGTTGATCACCGCGATCTGGTCCATTTCGATCCGGCGCTGCCGGTTCTCCGTGTCGATCTTGAACACGACCGCGCCGTTCTCGCGGACGCGAAAGTAATATTCGGGCAGTGCTGCGGACATGTTGAACCTCGGTCTTAGCTCAGGGACGCGCAGAACCGCTGGATGCGGGTGCAGGCCTCGGTCAAGGCTTCGTCTGAAGTCGCGTAGCTGACGCGGAAATTGGGGCTGAGGCCGAACGCCGCTCCAAAAACTACGGCTACGTCGGCTTCCTCCAATAGGGCAGTCGCGAAGGCCTCGTCGGTGTCGATGACCGTGCCGGCCGGCGTGGTCTTGCCGATCAACCCGGCGATGGACGGATAGACGTAGAATGCGCCCTCGGGAGTGGGGCAGGTGATGCCGTCAATCTGGTTCAGCATCCCGACCACAAGATCGCGTCGGCGTTTGAAAGTTTCATTGTTCGGGGCAAGGAAGTCTTGGGTGCCGTTCAGGGCCTCGACCGCGGCCCACTGGCTGATCGAGCAAGGGTTCGACGTGGATTGCGACTGGATCTTGCGCATGGCCGCGATCAGCTCGACAGGGCCTGCGGCATAGCCGATACGCCAGCCGGTCATGGCATAGGCCTTGGAGACACCGTTGCACGTGAGCGTGCGATCATACAGCCCGGGTTCGACTTCGGCTGGCGTGCAGAACTCAAACCCGTCATAGGCGAGGTGTTCATACATGTCGTCCGACATGATCCAGACATGAGGATGCTGCATCAGAACATCGGTCAGAGCCTTGAGCTCGGCGCGGCTGTACCCTGCGCCGGTCGGGTTCGACGGCGAGTTGAAGATGAACCATTTGGTGTTTGGCGTGATTGCGGCTTCCAACTGGTCTGGGGTCAGCTTAAAGCTGTTTTCCAGTGTGGTCTCAACCACGACAGGCGAACCGCCCGCAAGCAGCACCATGTCCGGATAGCTGACCCAGTAGGGGGCGGGAATGATAACTTCGTCGCCCGGATTCATCGTCGCCATCAGCGCATTGTACAGCGTCTGCTTGCCACCTGTTCCGACCGAGATCTGTGCGGGCGTGTAGTCCAGCCCGTGGTCACGTTTCATCTTGGCGCAAGCGGCCTGTTTCAGCTCGGGAATGCCGTCAGGCGCGGTGTATTTCGTTTTACCGGCGGCGATTGCGGCAACGGCTGCGTCCTTGATGTTCTGCGGCGTGTCGAAATCGGGCTCACCTGCGCTAAGGCCGATGACGTCACGTCCGGCGGCCTTCAACTCGGCGGCTTTGGCCGTCATGGCAATGGTCGGCGAAGGTTTGACGCGCGACAGTGTCGCAGACAGAAAGCTCATGGCGGGCCCCGGTTTGTATGTTGCTCAGGACTGTCATAGGGTGCCGCCGAAACACGATCAAGCGATATGCTTTTGAAGAACTGGAGAGTTTGATGAGCGACGAAACCGACTGGTTCGGACCCGAGGCCGCGACATTCGGAGACCGCGTGGCCGGCGCGCGCGAAGCCGCCGGTATGACCCAGACCCAACTGGCCCGCCGGCTGGGTGTCAAGAAGTCCACTGTGGTGGCCTGGGAGAATGACCTGTCAGAACCGCGCGCCAACAAGCTGTCGATGATGGCAGGTATGTTGAACGTGTCGATCATGTGGCTGCTAACCGGTGAAGGCGAGGGCATGGATGCTCCGGATATCGCGGAAGCCGCGGATATGGAGCTGGCACCGCTGGTCGCGGAGTTGCGCGCCATCCGAGGCGAGATGCGCGCCAGTTCCGAGCGCCTTGCGCGGGTCGAAAAAATGCTGCGGCTGAAGCTGGAGAAAGGCGAATGAACGACATCCGGATCAAGCGGCTGAAGATGCGGTCGATGCGGCGCGGCATCAAGGAAATGGACATAATTCTGTCCGCCTATGCCGACCAGCGGCTTGAGCGGATGTCTGAGGCCGAATTGGACCTGTACGAAGCTTTGTTGCACGAAAACGATCAGGACCTCTACCAATGGGTAACCGGGCAGGTCGCCGCCCCTGAACACTACACGAGCATGATCTTCGATATCTCGCAAGTATTTCAAAAGTAATGGGAAAACAGACTTAACCGATTCTTCGGAATTTTGCGTCAAAGTTTCCTGAGCGGCGCGATTGAATCGGAGGATTGGATGAGTTTGGAATTGCAGGTCTCCGCACCCGGAACCAAGGGGTTCATGTCCAGCTATCTTGAGGCGCTGGCATTGGTTGAACGTCTGCATCGGTTGCTTCTGGACGTCATAAAGGACGAGTTCGAGCGGGTCGGCGTTCTGGAAATCAACGCGGTGCAGGCGCTGCTGCTGTTCAACATCGGTGACCACGAGGTGACTGCCGGTGAACTCAAAAGCCGCGGCTATTATCAAGGCAGCAATGTCAGTTACAACCTCAAGAAACTGGTCGAGATGGGGTTCATGCATCACCAGAGATGCGAGATTGACCGACGTTCGGTGCGGGTGCGTCTGACACCTCGGGGGCGGGAAATCCGTGACATCGTGGCCGATCTCTTCTCGCGGCACGCCGAAGGGCTACAGGCCAAAGGTGTCCTTGGCATCGAAGGGATCGAAGAGATTACCAGCGCTTTGCGCCGGGTTGAACGGTATTGGACGGATCAGATCCGGTACATCTACTGACTACCGCCGTTCAATGGCAAAACTTGGGACAGGGTCAGCGAATCCAGCTCTCTGATCAGCTTGCGCGTCATCGCGTCTTCGTAGGCTTCAAATCCCAAAGCGGTTTCGACGAAGGCTCCGGGCCCCAGAATGACCCAAGCGTTGTAATAGGCCGACAACTCTCCGATTTGCACATACCGCTTGTCCCCGGTGCTGGGATCATCGGCTCCGATCACGAGCCCATTGATCGTGATGCCGGTTGCCTGCAGTTGGGCTTTAGCTTCTCTGGGATGGAGGCCGACATTGTGCTTGCCATCTCCTGAGAGGTCCAGCGTCCGCTTCAAGCAGGCGGCTTGGGCATCCAACAAATCAGCCCCGTACTGCATGGCAGACCCCACCGCTGTGCCCTGAGGTGCCGATGACCGACGCGTGGATTGCAGACGTTGCGCAATCCCGGACAAATCGGTCGGGGACCGAATGTCGGTCCAGCCGACCAACAGCCGCTGGAAACCTGCTTCGCTCCATTCGAAAACGGCGATCCGAACGGGGGCTTCGGGATTCGACAGGATCAGCCGTTCCACCTCCGGCCGTTGCAATGCAGCGGCCAAGCCGTTCAATTGAAGTCGGTATTCGTTGCTGTCGACTGAGCCTGAAACATCCAACCCAAGCGCCAGGGCTTGCCGGCATTGAGCAGCGGCCGGGCTGCCCAAGGCCAAACAACACAGAGCCAGCGCACGGGTAATCATTTTGCGTTGCGCCCCAACGCGCCGACCTGAAGGCTGGTCAATTCCCGTTCCAGCTTGCGTCGCATGGCGCGCTCAAAGTCTTCGAACCCTTGCGCGATTTCCAAAAAGGCGTTTGGCCCATGCAAGACGTTGTTCTCAAAAAACGGGATGAGGAACAGCTCCCCTTCGAAATCCGCCGCATTTATGACCAACCCATTCACGGTTATGCGGTCGAAGGGAAAGTGGCGATAGGCGATCTGCGGACCGTAGCCGTCATTGTTCGAGCCGTCCCCGGACAGGTCAATCGTTTGAAACAGGCATTGCGGAGCCTGCTCCATCAGAGAGGCCCCGAAAGCCAGGGCATATCCCATGGCAGTGGCCGAGCCGCTGTCAGATCTTTGGGACTCGCTCACCTGTGTCGCTGCAACAAGCAGATCAGCCTCGGTCTCGATCAGGCGCCAGGGAAGGACGATGTACTGGGCGTCGCGACCGCTCCACTCATAAACCGTCAGGGCTACGGGCAGCGGCGAGGAAAAGAACGCTTTCCGGACTTCAGGAGCGATCAGGGCTGAAGCTAGGCCCTGCCGCTGCAGGGCGTCTTCTTTGGCGTCGACCGAAACGGAGATGTCCAAGGCAAGCGCCAAGGCCAGCCGGCAGTTTTGGGCCTCAGCAGAGCTGGCCAGAACGGCCAGCCCCAATCCTGTCAGCCAGCGGATCACCAGTGGCCGGTGCTTTCCATGCTGGCCCAAGGTTCGGCCGGGGGCAGGGCATCGCCATTCTGCAGCAGTTCAACCGAAATGTTGTCAGGCGAGCGTACGAACGCCATGCGCCCATCGCGCGGAGGGCGGTTGATGACGACACCATTGTCGGCAAGGTGCTGACAGGTCTCGTAAATGTTGTCGACCCCATAGGCCAGGTGGCCGAAATGGCGGCTGTCGCTTGGCAAACCCTCATCGCCATCCCAGTTCCATGTCAGCTCGATCGGCCTGTCCTCCTGACCCGGAGGGGCCATGAAGATCAGCGAAAACCGCCCTTCCTCGCTGTCGTAACGGCGGGTTTCCTGGAGTCCCAGCAGCTTGTAGAAGGCCATGGATTCTTCCAAATCCTTCACGCGCACCATGGTGTGGAGGTATCTCAGCCCCATCTCGGCGATCCTTTCGGTGTTGATGATTGTGTGCAGCTTAGCGCGCTGCAGGGGCGTGTCGAGGGGGCGGTCGCAGAGAAACCGAAAAATGCGTGACGCAGCACACATATGGCGGTTTCAGTGCTGATGTTGCCGATATATAGTGGTCGGCGACTCATTTCAAAAACGAGGTATGTCCATGCCGCTGTCCGCCGAACAACTGGCCGAGATCGAAGAGCAACGCGCACAAACGCAGTCGACCCGCCGTGTTGTGGCTCCGGGTATGGAACAGCACCTCTACACTGCGCATCCTGTTCTGGACCACGGGTTCGTGCGGGTCATCGACTATATGGGCGATGATGCTGCGATCTGCCAAGCGGCCCGCGTGTCCTACGGCAAAGGTACGAAGTCCGTACAGAATGACGAGGGGTTGATCCGCTACCTGATGCGCCACTGGCATTCGACCCCGTTCGAGATGTGCGAAGTGAAACTGCACGTGAAACTGCCGGTCTTCGTGGCTCGTCAGTGGATCCGCCACCGCACGGCGAACGTGAACGAATACTCGGCCCGTTATTCGATCCTTGACCGGGAATTCTACATTCCCGCGCCGGATCAATTGGCTGCGCAATCAGCGATCAACAATCAGGGGCGAGGCGAGGCGCTGCAGAGCGAAGAGGCTGCGCGCGTGCTGGACATTCTCAAGGCCGACAGCGCCCGCTGCTACGACAATTACGAAGCGATGATCGGCCAGGATGGCCAGCAGGGTCTGGCGCGCGAACTGGCGCGGATGAACCTGCCGGCAAACATCTACACGCAGTGGTATTGGAAGGTGGACCTGCACAATCTGTTCCACTTCCTGCGCCTGCGGGCAGATCCGCATGCGCAATACGAAATCCGCGTCTATGCCGAAACCATGTGCAAGATCGTGGCCGACTGGGTACCGTTCGCGTACAAGGCGTTCGAAGACTATCGCCTGGGTGCGGTCAACCTGTCGGCACAGATGGTCGAAGCGCTGCGTCGGATGCTGAGGGGCGAGCAGGTGACGCAGGAAAACTCGGGCATGACCGCGCGCGAATGGCGCGAGTTCGAAGCGGTGATCCGCGAAGGCTGATCGCCACCTGTTCGGATTGTCATGATCCTGTTACACTTTGGGCATGACGTTCAGCTTGATGTTTAGAACTGCGGCGATCGCTTTGTTGCTGTGCCAGCCGGCCTACGCAAAGTCGCCAATCGCTGAGGTGATCTGTGAGCCTACGGCGCGGATGCATGACAAACTGCGCCACCAATTCGGGGCGCAGCAGACCGCCTCCGGTGTTCGGGGACCCGAGCAGATCATGGAGGTGTGGACCAGCCGTCGCGGTGACTGGACCCTTGTCGTAACCTATGCGACCGGGACGTCCTGCATTGTGGCCATGGGCGATAACTGGACAAACCGCATCGAGGCCGACCCGACGCGAGGTTAGACTATCCGGGAAGAGGGTGGACAACGGCCTGTCAATTGGCCGTTGACCTTGTTTCGTCGCACCCGCCAGTTGGCGGGCCCTTTTACAATGGCTTCAAATCAGCCGCCATTTGGCGGCCGTCACGTCCGTCCTGCAACTCGTACGAGACTTTCTGATTGTCGGCGAGTCCGGTCAGGCCGGATCGTTCTACGGCCGAGATATGAACAAACACATCCTTGCCCCCTTCATCGGGGGCAATAAAACCATAGCCTTTGGTCGTATTGAACCACTTCACGGTGCCGGTTGGCATTTCCCGTGTCTCCTTCTCCTTGCGCGTCACCCAGCAAATCGGCAGGGCATAGTCAAAGCGACCACAAACCCACGCAGTTCCGAACGAACGAGACGGCGTAAATTGTGTGTTTCGCCTTTTTCAACATTGCACGGTGAAGTAAAAAATCAAGGAATACTGGGTTAACCTATTCGTTTTGCCCGAAATTGCTGCAACGACCGGAGTGGATACATCATGCGCCTTTTTGGCCTGAAGACCTGCGATACCTGCCGTAAGGCACTGAAATCACTGCCTGATGCCGAATTCATTGATGTCCGAGGCGCGGGTGTTCCTTCGGAGGTGCTGGCCAAAGCGTTTGACCAGTTCGGCGAAGCCTTGCTCAACACCCGCTCGACAACCTGGCGTGGATTGGACGACGATCAACGCTCGCGACCACCGCTGGAACTGCTGGCGGATCATCCTGCCCTGATGAAGCGTCCGCTGATCGAACGTGACGGTCACTTGTTCCTGGGCTGGACCCCGCAAACCCGCGCAGCCCTTGGCATTGCTTGATCGGGTGACTATCTGAACCGGCGCAACAATCAGGAATAATTCATGCGAAACGCAGCCATGATATTGGGTGTCATTGCCGGTCTGGTCGGAATGATCGTCGGTTTTTTTGGGTACGGGTTTGTCGAGCTTGTGGATCGTTACGGCGAGATCGAGGGGTTGGCAGAGCAGGTGGAAAACCCCCAGCTTATCAAGACAGCATCGCTTTTGGCGCCGTTGCTGGCGATTGCCGGGGGGGCCATGGCGCATGCGCGTGCGCTGGTGGCGGGAGTGCTTCTGCTGATTTCCGCTGCGGGGATGTACTATGCCTTTGGCTTTGGCGTGTTCACCATGTTCCCGATTGCCTTCGCCGGCGTCGCCGGGCTGCTTGGGATCGCCGCGGGCAAGCCGGACGAACCCAAAGCGCATTTCTAGATCATTTCAGGCGCAGGACCCGGTCGAGCGAGAGTGGGCCCGCGCCGTTGATCACGATCACCACGAACAGGAAGGTCCACATGACCCGCTGATCCATCAGAGTGATGGTGTTGTCGAACAGACCACCCAGTTTGACCCCGTGCCCGGTGACATCGGTGAAGGTCTGGACCCAGACGAACCCGATCATGCCCAGGGCGGCAAGGCGGGTCAGCAGCCCCACCAGCAGCAACGCAGGCAGGATGAACTCGGCCCAGGTTCCGGCGACGGCAACGGGCCAGGTAAAGAACCCTAGCTGCGAGCTGTCGTAGCCGACGGCCTCCATGGCCTTGGGGAAGATCTGGACATAGGCCCCATCCGAGGGGAACAGGAACCCGAAAAAGCCGCTGCCCAGCTTGGTTATGGCCGAGTTCCAGTAATAGACCAGAAGAACCGCTATGAAAGTCAGCCGCGCCACGGTCGGTGTCAGCCAGTTCGAGGCGTGGTCCAGCTTTCCAAGTGCGGAATTATGCATAGAGATCAGGGCAGTCATGTTTCCGGCCTTTCGATAGTCATTGAAGTAATTGCACTGCCCTGCAACAGCAGTGCCAGGGTGGTTCCCAGGTCGAACGCGGGAGTCCGGGCGGTGGTTGCCTCGAAGGCCTGACCAATGGTCTGGCCGGCCTGCATGGCGGTGATCCAGTCGACCCCGCCGGGCGGCAGCAGGTGTGGCGACGGGTCGAATTCGGGGCGCGTGATCAGCACGTCCTGCGCACCGGGCTGAGGCTTTGGCGCGCCGTCTTCGGTGTTGAACCGCCAGATGGAGTGGATGGGCCAGTCGGATCGGATCAACTGCATGGCCGGGGCAAAGCCCAGCCGGGCCTGCATCAGGTCTTCGGGCGGCAGGGCGGCCAGCGCGTCGGGCGCGATCGGTTGGCTGTCGGCGGCGTGGTAGGACCGGCGCAATGCCAACTCCAGCCGTGCCACGTCGGACAGATAGCCAAGATGCGCCAGTTGCTCGGTGTCGGCGAGGAATTCGGGGAAGTTCTCGCCATAGAACATCATCAGCGGAGAGCTAGGCGGGTTCTGACGCAGATAGATCCCGGCCAGACCGTCCATATTCTGCGGACCCAGCAGCTTGGTTATGACCGGAAATGCCTGGTGCATGGCCTCGGTCAGCGACACGGCCACGTTGTTGCGGTAGACGCTGAAGCGGCGTCCGGCGGGGCGGGCCTGATCGTCCAGCAACCCCTCGGGCACGGGAGCCGTCGGGTCCAGCAGGGCCGCCCGGAATTCTGATTGCGAGACGCTCATGCCGGGATCCGGTCCAGCGCGGATTGCGCGCGTTCTGCCTCGGCGCGCAGGGTGGGCCAGTCGGGCACGTCATTGTCCCATTCGATCAGCACGGGTTTGGGGCCCGACTGGTCGAGCACATAATCCAGCAACGCCCAGACCGGATCGACGACGGCGCGGCCATGGCTGTCGATCAGCAGGGGTTGGCCGTGATCGTCCTGATCCTCGTCATGGCCACCCAGGTGGATCTCGCCAACCTGGTCCAGAGGGTAGGCGTCAATATAGGCCCGCGGGCTGTAATTCAGATTGGTGGCCGAGACGAAGACGTTGTTGACGTCCAACAGCAGGCCACATCCGGTCCGGCGCGCAACCTCGCGCAAGAAGTCGGGTTCGGACCACGTGCTTTCGGTAAAAGCGAGATAGCTGGAGGGATTTTCCAGCAACATCTGCCGGCCCACCGTCTGCTGTACCTGGTCGATATGATCGCAGATGCGGGCCAGTGTGGCGTCGGTATAGGGCAGGGGCAGCAGATCGTTCAGGAACTGGCTGTCATGCGTGGACCATGCCAGATGTTCCGAAAAGCTGGCCGGGTTCAGCCAGCCCACAAGATGCTTCAGGCGGGCCAGATGCTCGGCGTCCAAGGGGGCTTCGCCACCGATGGACAGGCCCACGCCATGCACCGAGATTGGGAACCGTTCGGACAGGTGACGCAGCTGCGCCAGCGGTCGGCCGCCGTCGCCCATGTAGTTCTCGGCGTGGATTTCCAGCCAACTGACCGGGCCGGGCTGGTCAAGGATCTCGGCATAGTGCTGCGGCTTGTAGCCGACCCCGGGCGCGGCGGGCAGCCGTTGCATTCTGCGGGCGTCATCCAACATCGCGTGATCCTTCTCAGCAAGAAACAGGGCGGGCTGTTTGGTTTAGCCCGCCCCTGACATTCCTTCCCGTGCCTTATGCCGGCAGATCGCGTTCCAGCGGCTCGAGCGAGCCTTTGCGGGGCGTTCCGTCCGCGGATTTGGGCAGCTCGATGTCGGCGCAGGTGCCTGCATCGACCAACGTCCAGGCGTTGCCTTGGTAGTCCACGGTCGAGGTGCCGGCACACGTGGTGCCCGGTCCGGCGGCGCAGTCGTTCTGGCCTGCCAGCGATACGCCATAGCATTTTTCTTTGGCCTGAGCGGCGGCGGTGGTTGCAGAGCCCGCAACGGCTGCGGCAACGGCGCTTGCGATTACGAGGGTTTTGGCGGTGTTCGACATCTCAGGTAATCCTTTTCGTGATTGCGTATGTCTGCTTGTGACAGTGACAAAGGTAACGGCTGACACTGCTCTGTTGAATTCACGAGCCCGTGTCTCACGGCTGTGTCAGGGAGCGTTAATGCCCCTTGCAAGTTAACACATTGTAATAAATTAGGAAATCCAGAAATGTTTCAATCCGGCCCCGTGCTGGGGGCCGGATTGGCGGCAAGACTGTGCCGATTGTTACAGAAGATCGGGGGGCGTTGCCGCGTGCGCCAGCTCTTTTGTTACAGCGTCAAGCGGCTGGACCTGGGTCTGCTTCTCGCCCAGGCGGCGGACGCTGACTGTGCGCTCTTCGACCTCACGGTGGCCGACGGCCAGGATCACCGGCACCTTGCCGACGGAATGTTCGCGGACCTTGTAGTTGATTTTCTCGTTGCGGATGTCGGCCTCGGCCCGGACACCGGCAGCCTTGAGCGTTTCGACCACTTCCAGAACATAGTCATCGGCCTCGGAGGTGATCGAGGCCACGACGACCTGGCGCGGCGCCAGCCAGAACGGCAGTTTGCCGGCGTGTTCTTCGATCAGAATGCCGATGAACCGTTCGAACGACCCCAGGCAGGCGCGGTGCAGCATCACCGGACGGTGTTTGGACCCATCAGCGCCGATATAGGTGGCGTCCAGCCGTTCGGGCAGGACGAAATCCACCTGGAAGGTGCCGCACTGCCAGTCACGCCCGATCGCGTCGGTCAGGACGAATTCCAGCTTCGGCCCATAGAAGGCGCCTTCGCCGGGGTTCAGTTCCGGCTCGACCCCTGCAGCGCGGGTGGCGGTCAGCAGGGCTTCTTCGGCCTTGTCCCAGACCTCGTCCGAGCCGGCGCGCTGTTCGGGGCGATCCGAGAATTTGACCTTGAAGCTGTCAAAGCCCAGATCTTTGTAGACATCGGTCAGAAACCCGATGAAGCGGGCACATTCGTCGCCGATCTGGTCCTCGGTCGAGAAGATATGCGCGTCGTCCTGGGCAAAACCCCGGACCCGCATAATGCCATGCAGCGCGCCCGAGGGTTCGTAGCGCGCGCAGGATCCGAACTCGGCCATGCGCAGCGGCAGGTCGCGGTAGGATTTCAGGCCCTGCTTGAAGATCTCCACGTGGCACGGACAGTTCATCGGTTTGAGCGCGTTTACTGCCTTTTCGCGGGCGTGTTCCTCGTCAACTTCGACGATGAACATGTTTTCCTGGTACTTGTCCCAGTGGCCCGAGCGTTCCCACAGCTTGCGGTCGACCACCTGAGGGGTGTTGACCTCGACATAGCCGCCGCGGTGCTGGGCACGCCGCATATAGTCCTGAAGCTGGGTGTAGATGGTCCAGCCGTTGGGGTGCCAGAAGATCTGGCCCGGGGCCTCTTCCTGCATGTGGAACAGGTCCATCTCGCGGCCCAGCTTGCGGTGGTCGCGCTTGGCGGCCTCTTCCAGCATGTGCAGGTGCGCCTTGAGCTTTTCCTTGCCGGTGAAGGCAACGCCATAGATACGCTGCAGCATCGGGCGGTTGCTGTCGCCACGCCAGTAGGCGCCGGCGATGGACATCAGCTTGAACGCGTCGCCGGGTAGTTGGCCGGTATGCTGCAGGTGCGGGCCGCGGCAGAGATCCTGCCAATGGCCGTGCCAATACATGCGCACCGGCTCGTCACCCGGAATCGCCTCGATCAGTTCGACCTTGTAGGGCTCGTTGTTGGCCTTGTAGAACGCGATGGCACGCTCGCGGTCCCAGATCTCGGTGGTGACGGGATCGCGCTTGTTGATGATCTCTTTCATCTTTTTCTCGATGAGGCCGAGATCTTCGGGCGTGAAGGGTTCTGCGCGGTCGAAGTCGTAATACCAGCCGTTTTCGATGACCGGGCCGATGGTGACCTTGGTGTCGGGCCAGATTTCCTGCACCGCGCGGGCCATCACGTGGGCGAAGTCGTGGCGGATCAGCTCGTTGGCCTGAGCCTCGTCCTTCATCGTGTGAAGGGCGATTTTGGCATCCTGTTCGATGGGCCACTGCAGGTCCCAGTGCTGGCCGTTGACGGTGGCCGAGATGGCCTTTTTTGCCAGCGAGGTGGAGATGTCGGCAGCGACCTCGGCCGGCGTGACGCCTGCCGCGTACGATCGGGAATTGCCATCGGGGAAGGTAAGAGAGACGGATTTTGAATCCAGGGCCATGGTCTGGCTCTCCTCGTCGGTTTGGCGCCCACTGAACGCCCGGTTGCGGGTATCGCCATTTAAGGTTCTGAAAACAGTAGTTTTTTTGGACGTTTCGGCGTCACTCGTCACTGTTTTGTGGCTTTTGGCGACAATAAAGCCACGAGGCGCCTGATATAGCGATTGTCAGGGCAGTGCAATCACTGTCCTGCACCGTATGGTCCACCCTCCTTTAAATCGCCGAATACTGCCCATGCCTCCTGGCATGCGTTTGCGAGTGCTATGTAATCCTCGGGAATGCTGTCCTTGAAATTGGGGTACGCCATTCGGTCGCCCAGGTTCATCAGCACAATCACGAGGTGGTTGCGTGGAATGAACGCCCGGAAGCGATAGTCGCCGCCTGGTGTTTCGATCACTTCGCCGTCCATACCATAATCGCGCAGAAGTTCGGCGTCCTGAGCGCGGCGGAACCGCAGACAGACGCGAGAACCGATGTTCGGCCCGCTGGTCTTGCCGTCCTCATCCTTTGCAACGGCAGAGAAAAAGCCCGAGCCCTCGGGCGTCGAGAATGCTACCCACATATGCAGGTCCTCCTAATTTTTTGGAAAAGGGCGCCTTCGATATCAAATAGAATATAGGGTCGTCAACTCGAGGCGGCTTGCGTGCGCGGGCGCATGGCCTGTAGGCACAAACCCAAACCTCTAAACCCGGCAGTAGCTACGTGATGGTTGGAGACTATTCGTCGTCATCCAGTTTTGACTCAATCACCTTCTGTTGAGCCAATCTCTCTGGAAGGCGGTCGCTGATATCTTTGAGACGCTGTGTTGGATTGACGCTCATGCCGACTGTTCCGCTGTGGGTATGGGTGATGCTAACGCCATCAGCGCGTCCGAATGCTCGGTCCTGAGCTAAGGCCAGCAAGGCAATTTGTTCTTTCCCCGAAAGTTTTCCTGATACAAATTCACCATTCTCATCCCGGCGATTGAAGAGTTCGTCCATCGACAACAGATCGTTCATGCGTTTCACAGCGATCTCGCCGTTCGACTGGATCAACTTTCTTGTCTCGGGATCCAGCTTGGGCCGCCCACCCGGATTACCAGAATGACCGGGCTTGAAGAGAGGTGTTGGCACAGTGGACTCCTCTGTTCTCAGAAGGTGAAGGCACCAAGAGATAAGTATATCTTTTGTATAGCACAATAGATGCCAAATTGCGATCATTTGCGCACTCTATAGACGCACCAGGTAAGGTCGCATTTATGTCTCTCTCTCAAATTTCCTAGGGATGCTGTACAAATGCATTCAGGATTAGCGTAGCTGTGGCTTTCGTCATCGTGGGCTGAACTGTTGTTCGCCATCTATTTATCCGAGAGGCTGAGGTAAGTGAGGCAGATTAATGTGTAACCTCTATTCGAATACGACCCCGGCAGATGCGATGCGGCAGCTATTCGACGTCGCTGTAGAAAAAGACAGGCTCGGAAACGCGGAACCGCTTCCAGCAATCTACCCAAAGCACATGGCGCCCATCGTCAGGAAAGACGAAGACGGGGCGCGTGAACTCGTGTCTCTGTCCTGGGGGTTTCGAACGACCAAGAAATCAAAAAAGACTGGCGCCATCCTGCAACCTCATGCCTGGAACAATGCGCGGGACGACAAGGTCCTGAAGAGCGGGCTGTGGAAGAACAGCTTCGAAGAGCGCCGTTGTCTCGTACCTGCAAGTTCGTTCTGCGAGGCGCAAGGGCGCAATCCAGCCACATACCACTGGTTCGCGCTCAAGGGCTCCGGGGCTCGCCCACCATTTGCGTTTGCCGGGATGTGGCAAGTATCGCGATACGATGGCAAAGAAGGGCGAGAAGAGGTTCCAGCATACACAGTGATAACCACCTCAGCGAATGACATTGTGCGTCCAATACATCCGCAGAGAATGCCAGTCATACTCCGTCCTAGTGATTATGAGGCCTGGTTGGGTGGCAGCGCCGCGGAGGCCTTTGAACTGCTAAAGCCCTATGCCTCAGATGAGATGGAAATCGTCAGATCGGGCGTAGGAGAAAAGTCTGACACTTGTCTTTGAACGGCACGGTGTTGGAGAGAGTTCACGTCAATGAATGTCCGCTTACCATCTCGCCTCAGACATCCGACGATTTTTGTCAGATGACTGCACCGAGCCCGGAGCGGATTCGCGCCTGCTTCCGATTTCGCGCCAGCCGCATCTGCGGTGACGCTGGGGCGTCGCAGCGCGCCGCCTTTATTGCGGCACGAGGTCGGGCAAGCGGTAACTGAGGTCGAGCACCTCTTGCGTCGGGGCGTAAAAGCGGACCATCGCGTAAAAACCGCCCTCCGGCGCGGGAAGCCAGTTTGCCTCCGGGTCCTCCGGCTGCTGATTCGAGACCGTGACCGTGACCGAGCCGTCCGCATTTGGTGTCAGCCCCTCGGTCGCAGGGCCGATGGAATAGCGGTCGATTGGATTGGCGACGAGGTCGTAGGTGCCGAGGCTGTACATCGTGAGCGACCAGAAGTCGGTAACCGGCGGAAGCTGGTCCGGTTCGAACGTCATCGTATAGGTGGTCGCACCCGAGAGCGGATCGCCGTTCGCGTCCTCGAAGAGATCGGCATAACGGCTGACCTCGGTCGTCGGATACATGGCCCCGGCCAGCACCATGGCGGCCCTCAGCAGGTAGTCGTCGCCGTAATTGCCAGCGTCGCCCGAGGTGAACGTCGCGCTGCCGACCTTTTCGCCGCGTTCCGGGATAAAGGCTTGCACCCGGTCAAACCCGCCTTCCTGAGCATCGAGCAGCGCGGCGCGTTCCGCGTCCGTCCGGCTGCCCCAGGCAAAGCCTCCGTCCGCGTCGAATCCTATGACCTGAAGCGGGCCGGCCATGAAGGCAATGTCGGACTCCGCGCTCGGCGGATCGTAGGTCAGAACCTTCGAGACCTGCGCGAAGAAGGCAGGATTGCGCTGATCGGCGCCGCTGGCGTCTTCGGAGAAGACGAGAACGTCCTCGATCGCCGAGAGTGGTGCGGATGGCAGCGTGCGCATTGACCGGCGTTCCCCGGCCAGCCAGTCCGCCAGGGGAAGCGTCAACGTGGCATCCTGCAAGGCGCGCGCCTCGTCGCCTTCGGTGGCCTCGTCTTCAACTCGGATGCGGTAGAGAACGTTGACCAATCGGCCAGGCGCGTCCACCCGGGCGAGATCTACCGGCACATCGCCCTGATACCCGGGTGGGACCAGCACGAAGTCATAAGGTCCGTCATATTCCGGCGGCGATCCGGACGAGAGGCCATTACCGACGTTTTTAAAGTTCCGCCCGTAGATGTCATTCATCTGAAAAACGTAGTACCGCTCCCCGAACGCGGGCAGAGACACCACGATGGGACCGTCGCTCAGGTCAAACCACCCATAAGAATAATACGTATCCACGTTCGGACCGGACCCCGGCTTGTCGCCCGGATTCAGGAAGCTGCGGGTGTGCACAAGCTGGTTCAGCCCATCTTCGGCAATCGCCATACCGGAATAATAACGGTACATCGCCACGATCCCTAGACCCCAGACATAGCTTTCCTCGGCCGCGGCTTCGAATTCCGCATCGACCGTCTGGGCGGTCGCCGTCCCGGCCGCCAGCACCGCTGTCGCCAATATCGCTCCAATGAAACGGCCGCGGATCAGGATGCCTCCTCGACGTAAAGCCGGACACTTGTCCGTTCGAGCACGGCCTGAC
>NZ_JBXWSK010000025.1:0-44814 GCF_059613385.1 Ruegeria sp. BHSA162 | reverse complement strand
GTCTGCGCCGAAACTCTCATCCTGATCAACAAAACGGCCGAGCCGATCGGCCAGTACAAGGAGGCCCTGCGTGATCGAGCCGCTGGTCTTGTTGCCAGGATTGATGTGCGATGCACGGCTGTTTCAGCCACAGACAACCCGGCTGTCTCAGACCAGGCCGGTAATGGTCGCGCCGATCGGCGGCGGTGATCGGATCGAAGAGATTGCCTCGGCGCTTTTGGACCAGTTGCCGCACCGCTTTGCGTTGGCTGGTCTGAGCATGGGGGGCATTGTTGCGTTGGAACTGGTGCGCCGCGCCCCGGAACGCGTGACCCGCCTTTGCCTCATGGCGACGGATGCGCAGGCCGATACCCCCCAGATCGCCGCTGACCGCGAAGAGCTGATCGTTGCGGCACAGGCTGGCCGTCTTGAGGATGTCATGCGCAAGGTTCTGGGTTCGGACACGCTGGCCCCCGGACCGCAGCGGATCCCGATATTGAACGACATGCTGGAAATGGCGCTGGAGCTGGGACCGGAACTGTTCGTGCGCCAAATGCGCGCTCTGCAGCGCCGCCCGGATCAGCAGGGCACATTGCGGCGAATAAAGGTGCCGACATTGGTTCTGTGCGGGGCACACGACACTCTGACGCCGGTCAGAAAACACAGTTTCATGGCCGAGTTGATCCCCGGTGCAGCCTTGCATGTGGTGGACATGGCGGGGCATCTTCCAACGCTTGAAGCGCCGGGTGAAACCACCGACGCGCTGTCCGACTGGTTGAACATACCCGTGCGGGCTTTCTAGTCGTACAGCGCCTTGCGTTCTTCAAGGCTGATGACATGCGGAGCCACGACCGGATCGCCGGTTGCGACGTCGAAGAACGGAGTTTGCTTCCAACGACCGGAAAGGCGCGCCGCAATGACTCTGCGGATCATGCCGAAAACAGCAGGAGCCACATTTTCGTGCTTCCATTTGCCATTCGCCTGCGGGACATGGGCGCGGGTCTTCACAGGCCCCAGAGGGGATGGATCGGAAAACCTGGCGACATCAAATCCGGCAAAGGGGAATTTCATGCTGCTGGTGGTGGTCGCCAAAGGCGCGTTGCAGCATTTGGCGTACCATCGAAACAGACCTTTGGGTCCCAGCCGCATCACGGCCAGGTACTCGGCGCCTTTGGTGATGCGGATATATTCGGGCGACATCTGAAAAATGTCTACCGGTCCCGGTGCGGGGTCAGGTTGACCGAAATACAGCTGTCCGGCGCGGCAATCTGGGCAGAAACAGACGACATGGGTGCCACTGGACACCCCTTTGGCCGTGATCTCGCCGCTAATCTCACCGCAGTTGCAGGCGAACGGAAGGGCAGGCGCCGGGTCTGCGGACATCAAGCAACCTTGTTGCTGTTGGCCGCGCGGCGGCGCGGTTTGCGGCTGTTTTCGTTCATGAAGTCTATGACCAGCGGGCGGATATTGTCACGCCAACTGCGTCCGGCGAAGATACCGTAATGGCCCGCGCCGGGTTCGACATGGCTGGCCTTCTTGCTGTCGGGCAGGCCGGTGCACAAGTCCAGCGCCGCGATACACTGACCGGGGGCCGAGATGTCGTCATTGGCGCCTTCGACCGTCTTGACCGCCACATCCGTGATTTTGCCGATGTCGACTTTGTGGCCAGCCACGATGAACTCATTCCGGGCGATCTCACGGTTCTTGAACACCCGCTCGACCGTCGAGAGGTAGAACTCTGCCGTCATGTCCATCACGGCCAGATATTCATCGTAGAAACGGTTGTGGGCGTCATGATCCGACGCCTCACCCCGCATGACGCGCTGGATCTGGTCGGAGAACGCCTTGCCATGGCGCTCGGCATTCATCGACATGAAGGATGCCAATTGAAGAAGCCCGGGATAAACCATGCGTCCCACGCCCTTGTACTTGAAGCCCACCCGCTGGATCATCGTTTCCTCAAGCTGGCCCATGGTCACTCGGCGGCCGAAATCGGTGACTTCGGTCGGGGTTGCATCAGGGTCAACCGGGCCACCGATCAGCGTCAGCGTGCTGGGCTGCGCTTTGGGGTCGGTTTCGGCAAGGTACGCCGTCGCCGCGAGGGTCAGTGGCGCGGGCTGGCAGACAGCGACGACATGCGTGTCCGGCCCCAACTCCTTCATGAAATCGACAAGGTACAGGGTGTAGTCCTCGACATCGAACTTGCCTTCGGACACGGGGATGTCGCGCGCGTTATGCCAATCGGTCACGTAGACTTCGCAGTTGACCAGCAGGCTCTTCACGGTCGAGCGCAGCAGGGTGGCGTAGTGTCCGGACATCGGCGCAACCAACAGCACCTTGCGCGGTTGCTCTTTGCGGCCATTCACGCGAAAGTGGACCAGATCGCCAAACGGGCGTTCAAGCACGGAGGTGACATCCACCAGATGATCTTTGCCGTCTTCGCAGGTAAACGTTCGGATACCCCAATCGGGTTTCACGACCATGCGTTGAAACGTGCGTTCGGTTACTTCGCCCCACGCGGCCATCCAGTTGAATGCCGGATTGGGGATCATGGAAAACTGGGGGTAGGACGCCATCGCGCTTGCGGTTGCACCAAGCCATTGGTTGGTGTTGCGCATGGTTTCCATCAGGTCGTAGGTCATCATGTAACGCACGGGAATGGCCTCCTAAATGTCAGCCTGAGAGTTCGGACCATTCGTCGCTTTGCCCCCCGGTGCCCACGACGATATTCTGCACAGCAGCGAGGTTAGGGGGGATTTGTTAAAATGACAACAAGTGAAGGCCACATGCCCGACTTAAGTGACGAACACGTTGAACGCCTTAAGGAAAACATGCTGAAAGTCGAAGATCTGTCCAAGCGGCTGATCGAGGTGATGGCGTCGAAAAAAGCTCATACTCCCGCGCTGGACGGCCCGAATCAGGAACTTTTTGCAAGAGCAGCAACAGCTTATTGGGCCGAGGCCCTGCAAAATCCGGCCAAGTTGTTGGAACAACAGCTGGAATACTGGGGCAAGTCCGTCCTGAATTTTGCTGCGGCGCAGCAGGCCCTGATGGCGGGTGAAGGAGAAGCGGACGAGGCTCCGAGCAAGGATAAACGTTTCTCGAACCCGCTGTGGGATACGAACCCCTATTTCCGTCTCGTCCGCCAGCAATACCTGACAAATGCCGAAGCCATCGCGAACGCGGTGGAGTCGGTCGAGGACTTGGACGCCAAGGACAAGCGGCGGCTGAAATACTTCTCGCAGCAGATTGTCGACATGATGTCGCCGACGAATTTCCTGCCGACCAACCCCGACGCTCTGCAGAAGGCGATCGAAACCGATGGCCAGTCGCTGATCCAAGGGCTGGAGAATCTTGTTGCCGATCTCGAAGCCAATGATGGCGAGCTGATCGTCAAGCTGGCGGATGAAAACGCGTTCAAGGTGGGCGGCAACCTGGCCACAACGCCCGGCGAAGTCGTCTATCGAAATCGGATGATGGAACTGATCCAGTACAGTCCTGCGACTGAGACGGTTTATGAAACCCCCGTCGTTCTGTTCCCGCCCTGGATCAACAAGTTCTACATTCTGGATCTGAAGGCACAAAACAGTCTGATCAAGTGGATCACCGATCAGGGCTATACCTTGTTCGTCGTCAGCTGGGTCAATCCGGATGCCAGCTATGCCGAAACGGGAATGGATGACTACGTTCAGGACGGATTCCTGACGGCGGTCGAAGAGGCCAAGAAGATCTGCAAGGTCAAACAAGTCAATGCGGTCGGGTACTGCATTGCCGGAACGACCTTGAGCCTCACTCTGTCGCTTTTGAAACAGCGCGGTGACAAGTCGATCAAATCCGCCACGTTCTTTACGGCGCTGACCGATTTTTCGGATCAGGGCGAGTTTACCCCCTTCCTGCAGAATGATTTCATCGACGGGATCGAGGAAGAGGTGAACAAGGAAGGTGTGCTGCGGTCATGGATCATGGCGCGCACGATGTCGTTCCTTCGGTCTCGCGACCTGGTTTATGGACCGGCTATCCGCAGCTACATGCTGGGCGAAACGCCTCCCGCCTTTGACCTGTTGTACTGGAACGGGGACGGCGCGAACCTGCCCGCGAAAATGGCGGTGCAGTATCTACGTGGCTTGTGTCAGCGCAACGAGTTCGCCTCGGACGGGTTCGAATTGATGGGCCACAAGCTGCATGTCCGCGACGTGGATGTGCCGTTGATGGCGATCACCTGCGAGACGGACCATATCGCCGCTTGGAAGGACTGCTATCGCGGTGTGCAGAAAATGGGTTCCCGCAGCAAAACCTTCATCGTTTCGGAATCGGGACATATTGCAGGCATCGTCAATCCGCCCAGCAAAAAGAAATACGGTCACTACACCAACCCCGATCTCAAGGCGGGTGCCGATACCTGGATGAAAGAGGCAAGCTTCCACGAAGGCTCGTGGTGGCCCCGCTGGGAGGCTTGGTTGAAGAAGCGGTCTGGCAAGCAGGTTCCGGCACGCGAACCGGGTGATTCGAGCCATCCACCGTTGGCTCCGGCGCCGGGAACCTATGTAGTCGCCAAACCAAAGTCTTGATTTCACATTGAAACTAAAAAATTCTGCGGTGCAGCAACAAAAAACTTGAAATGCTGCGTCGCAGCAATCATATTGTCCTCAAGCTGATGAAACCCGGGGTGGGCCCGGACCGGCTGAAAGGATTAGGACAATGGCAAAGACCCAAGACTTTACTGCGATCATGAAAGACATGATGGGCGCGTTCCCGGTGGACACCTCCGCCGTTGAAAATGCATTCAAATCGACCGCTTCGCTGAACGAAAAGCTGTCGGGTGTTGCTCTGGAAGCTGCCGAGAAATCGGCTGAAATCTCGAACAAGTGGACCAAGGAAACTCTGGCCAAGCTGAGCGAGATGTCGAAAGCCAAAGCAGAGCCGGCCGACTACGCCAAAGCAGCAACCGATTTCGCCAGCGCTTCGGCTGAAGTTGCTGCCGAGAACCTGGCTGCTTTCGCTGAAATCGCCAAGAAAGTTCAGTCGGAAACCGTCGAGCTGCTGATGGCTGCTGGCAAAGAAGCTGCGGAAGAAACCACCGCGGCCGTCAAGAAAGCCACCAACGAAGTGACCGCTGCTGCCAAGAAAGCAACGGCTGCCAAGTAAGCAAGATCCGCGAAACGCACCCATCCCTCCCAAATTGGTGCAATCGCTAAGGGCAGGTCCATTGACCTGCCCTTTCTTTTTGTTCTGCAGTCGCATAACCTCTGCTGCAACGCATCATCCTTGGGGAGGGTAAACGGTGTCGGACAAAGAAAAACCTCTGCTGATCAAGCGGTATGCCAGCCGTCGGCTGTATAACACCGAGACCAGCGACTACGTCACGCTCGAGGACATCGCTGGGTTCATCCGCGACGGGCGCGAGGTTCAGATCATCGACCTGAAAACCGGCGACGACCTGACACGACAGTATCTACTTCAAATCATTGCCGAACATGAAAGCCGGGGTGAGAACGTTCTGCCTGTGAACGTGCTGAATGACCTTGTCCGCAGCTACATGGTGCCGGGCGGGGGCATGATGCCGCAATTCCTGCAGTCCAGCTTTGAGATGCTGCGCGAAAGCCAGGCCAAGATGATGGAAAACATGAATGCGATGAACCCCATGAGCAGCATGCCTGGGTTCGAAGCAATGCAGGCGCAGCAGCAGGCGTTCCTGAAGGCCATGACAGGCGGGCTGTCGGGCAATTGGTCCGGGCCGGACAAGGACGAAGAAGGCAAGTCCGAGTCCAAAGAAGACCTGGACGACATCAAGAAACAACTGGCTGAATTGCAGCAGAAGCTTTCCAAGCTCAGCTGATACCAGACAGGCCCGGACAACCCGGGCCTTGTCTTTCTTGTGTTGGGGTCAGGTGCCGAAGGCCACTTCGGGCGCGGTAACCTCGCCGACCGAGGCCAGGATGATGTCGGCGATTACATCCAGTTCAGCACGGGTCAGGCGCACCGGCAGACGCACGTCACAGGCCGACATCAGCATTGCGCGTGTTCGAGGCAACTCGACCTGCTCTGGCAGAAACTGCCAGTTCCAGAAGGCGCGGGCGTTGTCCTCGCTCAGACCAAAGACCTGCACCTTGACGCCACGGCCCTCGGCGGCAGCGGCAAATGCCTTGATCTGGTCTTTGTTCAGGTCGACAAGGTTGAACTGGATCGAATCCGGCGCACGCCGTTCCGGTGTCAGCGGGTCGGGTACGTGGACGTGCGGTGAGCTGTTCAGGCGCTGCGCGACATAATCGTGGTTGGCCAGCCCGTCCCGCACCCGCCGCGCCAATTCGGGCAGTTGGGGGCGGATCACCGCGGCACTGAGGTTGCTCATGCGCAGATTGTAGAGCGGCAGCTTGTTCTGCCAGCGGGCAAAGGCCAGCTCCAGGTCGGGAGTATTCTGGCCGTGCGGGCCTTTGTGTTTTTTCCAGTTGTGCTCGTAGGCGCCCGACATGATCACGGCGCGGGCGACCAGGTCGGCATCGTCTGTGACAAGGATGCCCCCTTCGCCTGCGTTGATCATCTTGTAGGACTGGAACGAGAAACAGCCCACCTTGCCGATGGTGCCGATGTTGCGGCCATGCCAAGTGGTGCCCAGCGAATGGGCCGCGTCCTCGATCACTGGGATGTCGCGCGTGTCGCACAGCGCCATGATCGCTTCCATGTCCGAGGTATGGCCGCGCATGTGGCTGATGATTACCGCCTGAACCCCGTCGAGCTTGGCCGCAAAATCGTCGATGTCGATGCGGTAATTGTCGCCCACCTCGCACAGGACCGGAACGCAGTCTGCATGCACCACCGACGAGGGCACCGCCGCAAAGGTAAAGCCCGGGATCAGCACCCGCGCGTCCCGCGGTAGCCCCAGCGCCTTGAGCGACAGGAACAGAGCCGCCGAACAGGACGACACCGCCAGCGCGTATTTGCTGCCCAGCAACTCAGCGAACTCGGTTTCAAGCAAAGCAACCGGCGCGTCCTGCGGCGCGGTATAGCGGAACAGGTCACCGGATTGCATCAGGGACTCGATCGCGTCTTTGGCAGCGGCAGGGATGGGTTCGGCGTCATGGACGTTGGGTGGCAGCGTCATATTTGATAATCCCAAATTCTATGTTTGGAAAAGATAAAATGAAAAGCTGAGCAAACCAAGCCTTCATTCGCCTGCTGGGCGAAATTTCACCGAACCGTCACAAGTGGTGGGTCAAAAGCCCAGCCGATCACGCAGGGCATACCAAGTCATCGCGAGCACCAGCAGAGGGCTGCGCAGGGCCGAGCCTCCGGGGAAGGGCAGAGCGGGCACGCGAGCCATCGTGTCGAACCCTTCGGCCTGGCCCTGGATGGCCAGCGCCATCAACTGACCGGCATGGGTCGCAGTGCCGACTCCATGACCGGAATAGCCCGAAGCCGACAGGATGTTTGGCGCCAGACGTGTCAGGTAGGGCATCCGCCGCATGGTGATGGCCAGCGTACCGCCCCAGGCATAGTCGATCCGAACGTCGCGCAGATGCGGAAAGATCTCGGTCATCGGTTTGCGGACTTTGGCGGCGATGTCGGATGGAAAGCGATAGCCATAGCTCTCGCCACCGCCGAACAACAGCCGCCCATCGGCGCTGAGCCGGAAATAGTTCACCACGAATTTCGTGTCGGCAACGGCCACGTCCTGCGTCAGAACCTTTGCGGCCTCGGCGCCCAGAGGCTCGGTCGCGGCGATGAAGTTGTTGATCGGCATGACCCGCGCCGCGACCTTGCGGTTCAGGTTGCCCAGATAGCCATTGCAGGCCAGAACCAGATGGTCGGCCGTGACTGAACCCTGTTCGGTGCGAACGGTGACGCGCGGGCCTTCCTCGATGCCCAGCACCTCGGTGTTTTCGTGCAGCGTCAGGCCGGCGGTCAAGGCGGCCTCGGCCAGACCCAGTGCATAGTTCAGCGGGTGCAGATGGGCCGCGCCCATGTCCAGATATCCGCCCGCATAGGCCGGCGAGGGGCAGAGCGCGCGCCCGGCTTCAGCATCCAGCAGCTCGATCTGGTCATAGCCATAGGCGGTTTTCAGGTGATCGGCGTGAGCGTGCAATTCGGCGCGTTCGCCGTCGCTGAAGCCCAACGTGGCGATGCCCGGTTTCAAGTCGCAATCGATGCCGTGGCGTTCGATCAGCGATTTGACCAGCGTCTTGGCGTCTTCGGCCAGATCCCACAGCTTGGCCGCGTCGTCGCGCCCGACCAGCTTTTCCAGGTCCTCCTGATCCATGCGCTGGGCGCTGCCCAGTTGCCCGCCGTTGCGCCCCGAGGCGCCGAAACCCACGCGATGCGCTTCAAGCAGGACCACCCTGAAACCGGCCTCGGCCAGGTGCAGCGCGGTCGAAAGGCCCGTATACCCTCCACCCACGACACAAACGTCGGCAGTGACATCGCCGCGCAGCGGCTCGGTCGGGGTTCGCGGGTGCGCGGTGGCGGCATACCAGCTGGGCGGGTAGGTGCCGCGTTTGTCATTGCTGTACAGCAGGTTCATGGCGCACATGGCTCAGACGTTCAGCAGCAGGTGTTCACGCTCCCACGGCGAAATCACCTGCAGGAACTCCTCGTACTCGGCGCGTTTTACGATGCTGTAGACCCGTGCGAACTCGGGGCCCAGAACCTGATGCAAGGCTTCGGCCTCGTCGAACAGATCCAGCGCGTTGCCCATGACCTGCGGGATGTCGCCGTCACCTTCGTAAGCGTCGCCATAGAACTGACGGCGCGGGCGGTCCTGATTGACCAGACCAAGATAGCCACAGGCCAGCGACACGGCGATGCCCAGATAGGGGTTGCAATCCATCCCGGCGATGCGGTTTTCCACCCGGCGGCTGTCGGGACCCGACAGCGGCACACGTATCCCCGTGGTGCGATTGTCGCGCGCCCATTCCAGGTTGATCGGGGCGGCATGGTCCTTGACGTAGCGCCGGTACGAGTTGACGTAGGGCGCCATCACCGCCAGCCCGGCGGGCAGGTGCAGCTGCAGACCGGCGATGAAGTTGTAGAACGCGTCCGTCTCGCCGCCCTGAGGCCCCGAGAACAGGTTCTTGCCCGTCTCCATGTCGATGATCGAGTGATGGATGTGCATGGCCGATCCCGGCTCGTCCTCGATCGGTTTGGCCATGAAGGTGGCAAAGCAGTTGTGACGCAACGCGGCCTCGCGGATCAGGCGTTTGAAATAAAACACCTCGTCGGCCAGCTTGACCGGATCGCCATGGCGCAGGTTGATCTCAAGCTGACCGGCGCCGCCCTCCTGGGTGATGCCGTCGATCTCGAACCCTTGTGCCTCGGCGAAATCATAGATGTCGTCGATCACAGGGCCGAATTCATCCACGGCGGTCATGGAATAGGCCTGCCGCGCGGCAGCCGGACGGCCCGAGCGGCCCATCATCGGCTCGATCCCCTTGGCCGGGTCCACGTTGCGGGCAACCAGAAAGAACTCCATCTCGGGCGCGACAACCGGTTTCCACCCTTTGTCCTTGTACAGCTGGACCACGCGTTTGAGCACGTTGCGCGGGCTGAACGGAATCGGATCGCCGTCCCTGTCGTAGGCGTCATGGATCACCTGAAGGGTCCAGTCACCGGTCCACGGTGCCGCCGAGGCCGTGCTGAAATCGGGCTTGAGGATCATGTCGCGTTCGATGAACCCATCCTCACCCGCGGCCTCACCCCAGTCACCAGTGATGGTTTGGTAGAAAATGCTGTCGGGTAGATGGAAATAGGCCTGCTTGGCGAATTTCGATGCCGGAACTGCCTTGCCGCGGGCAATCCCCGGCAGGTCTGAGATGATGCATTCGACCTCGTCCAGCCGGTGCCCTTCGATGTAATCCCGTGCTGCTTGTGGAAGTTGGTCTGTCCAGTCGGCCATCAGGCCCTCTCTTTCTTCAGGAACTCTGCCATGAAACGCCCGATATTGGCGTTGTCATCCGGAGCGTTCCATCGGGTTTTTGCGTCGTCCATCAGGGCGTCGGGCACCACGCCTTTACCGCGTGTCTCCATGAGGCCCTGAATGAAATCGTTGGAGTATTCGGGATGTGCCTGCACCGTCCAGATCGTGTCCCCGTAGGCAACCATCGCGTTCTTGCAGAACGCGTTGCTACCCAATAGCTGGGCGCCGTCGGGCAAGGCCGTCACCTGATCCTGGTGCCATGCGTTCAATGACACCTTGCGCCCGTCATAGTCATACTCCGTGCGTCCGATCGCCCAACCCTTGTCGAACTTTTCAACCTTGCCGCCCAACGCCTGAGCGATGATCTGGTGGCCGAAACAGACCCCGATCAACGGTTTCCGTGCCGCTTGGATCTCGCGGATCAGTTGCTCGAGCTTGGGGATCCACGGATGATCTTCGTAGGCGCCATGCCGCGAGCCGGTAATCACCCATCCATCGCAGTCGCTTGCGCTGTCGGAGAACACATCATCCACCACCGCATAGGTCACGAACTCGAAATCGTTGCCGTCCAGAAGCTGTTGAAACATCAGGTCGTAGTCGCCGAACGATCGTTCCAGCGGTTCGGGCGCGTGGCCGGTCTGCAGTATGCCGATTTTCATGAGTCACCAAATTTGATCAAATTCAATCTACCCGAGTCTCGATCCACGGGCAAGAGGATCATACGGACTCCAGATAGCTCAGCCAGTGACTGTCGGGGTCCATGTCGGCAAAGCGTGCGGATTCCTGCCTTTTGGTCATCACCATGTTTCGGATCAGATCCTCGGAGAAGATGCGCGCGATGATCGGGTCCGTCTCGAATGCCGAAATGGCCGAATCCCAGTCCCCCGCCAATTGCGGAAGCCCTTCGATCTCGTAGGCATTGCCGGTGATCGGGGGCGGGGGTTGAAGGCCGTCCTCGATGCCGATCAGAGTCGCGCCCAGAACCGCCGCCAGCATCAGATAAGGGTTGATGTCGCCGCCGGCCACGCGATGTTCGATCCGGCGGGCGGCGGGCGCACCGCCCGGAATGCGGATTGCCGCGGTCCGGTTCTCATAGGCCCAGGCCGCGCCGGTGGGGGCATGAGCTCCGGGCACGAGCCGCGTGTAAGAATTGCCATGCGGAGCAAAGATCAGCGTGCTGCCGGGCATGGCGGCAAGACAGCCGGCGACGGCAGAGCGCAGGATTTCGGTCCCTTCACGCCCGCCATTGTCAAACACGTTGCGACTCTGGTCATCCAGCACCGAGAAGTGCACATGCATACCGTTCCCCGCATCATCGGCATAGGGTTTGGCCATGAAGGTCGCGGTAAAGCCGTGCTTGCGGGCCAACCCACGGGTCAATGCCTTGAAAAGCCACGTATCATCGGCGCAGCGCATGGCATCCTGATGGTTCAGATTGATTTCGAACTGGCCGATACCGCTCTCTGAGATTGCCGTTTGGGCGGGAATCCCCATTTCGGCGCACCCGTCATAAAGTTCGGTGAAAAAGGCGTCGAAGGCGTCCATTTCGGCCATCGACAGCACCGCCTCGCCGCGTAGCCGACGGCCGGTGACCGGATTGTGCGGGGGCTTTGGTTGCACATCCGAGGAGTCAAGCAGCGTGAACTCCAACTCGGTCGCGGCAACAACTTTCCATCCGCGCTGGGCATAGCGCGACAGGACTGCGGCCAGCGCGTGGCGGGGGTCGCTGGCAAAGGGGGTGCCGTGATCGTCGTACAGGCACATCGGCACCAACGCCGTGGGTGTGGTCAGCCAGGGCATCGGCACCGGGCCGCGCTCGGTCGGGCGCAGTACGCCATCGGCGTCGCCGGTTTCGAACACCAGCGGGCTGCCCTCGATATCGGCGCCCCACAGATCGACGTTCAGCGCCGAAAACGGCATGCGCACTGCGCCGCTGTCCAGCTTGTCGGCGTAAGACGGGGGCACGCGTTTGCCGCGCATCTGGCCGTTCAGGTCACAGGCGGCGACGCGAAATGTATGCAGGGCGGCAAGGTCCATCTGGGGCTCCGTAGCTGTGCTGCGGCAAACCTAGTCGAGCTTTATGCCCTTGTCACGATATTTGATCAAATTATCCGCAGCAGCTGTCGCCTTGCTGAATGGGCGGGCAGGCTACGGTTCCGTACGAGCAATAGACACAGCAATCACCCGGCTTGGGTTTCAGTACCGTGTGACAGGCGCTGCATTCATAGAACCACTGGCAGGCGTCGGTGGGCATGGTCTCGGTCTGCGCGTGGCCGCAGGCGGGGCAGGTCAGAGTGCTTTCAAGCGTTACGGGCGTGTCTGTCATGGTCTCACATCTGTTGGATCAGAAATTCGTTGATGCGGGCCTCGTTGAACACGACGACCCAGGCGAGGGCGGTCATCGCGGTGCTGGCCGCCAAGCCCCATTTCAGATGGCGCATCTTGTCGCGCCGATAGGCCACCAGCCACGCCGCCGCGATAAGCACCGTCGAGGCCGCCAGAACATGGTAACTGAGCGCCGCGATCTGACCAAAGACGGCCAGCCAATTGCCGCCAAGGCCCAGCAACATCATCGTCATCGGCAGCACGCAGCATGCGCCCACGCCCAAGTCCGACAGGGATCCGGCAAAGCTGAGGCCGAGAAATCCGCACATTTTGTTCCTCCGTCATTCAGGGGCCGCAGCATTGCCGCAGCGTGTGGGCAGAGGTATAAATCCTGTAGCCACTACAGGATCAAGCGAAACGAGGTCACATGATTGCGATCGGTGAAGCGGCCCGTCAAAGCGGCGTGGGAATCGAAACCATCCGGTATTACGAGCGTGAAGGCATCGTGCCGCGCCCGGCGCGGGCGGCCAACAATCGGCGGCTGTATTCCGCGCAGGATGTGGGGCGGTTGCGGTTTCTGAAACGCTGCCGTGACCTTGGGTTTTCGCTGGGCGATGCAAAGGCCTTGTTGGACCTGTCCGAGGGCGGCGCGGCCGATTGTGCCGAGGTCAGCGCATTGGCCAAAGGTCACATGGACAGCGTCCGCCGCAAGATCGCCGAACTGCAACGGCTGGAGGCCGCCCTGGGCGAGCTGACGGCAAATTGCGCCGAAGGCTCGGTGGATTGCCCGATGCTGGGCCGGTTGCGGATGGCCTGAGTCCCGGCGCCTCAGCGCGCTAGGTTCAGGCGAAACCGAATCTTGGCCTTGCGCGCCACCGGCAGGTGCCGGTTCAGCCGCTTGTTGATCAGGCCGAACACGCCCACGATCACCAGCGTCAGCAGGATGAAATAGAACGCCAGGATCGGGTAGGGGACGAACGGGTTGAACGTCTTGTCGGCGAAATAGCTGGCATAGTAGAGCGCGTCCCCGCGTTGCTGCCAGGCCGGAAAGGCCGAGAAGAAGACCAGCGTGGTGGCATGGAACAGGAAAATCGCCTCGTTCGTGTAGGCGGGCCAGGCCAGTCGCAGCATGGTGGGCCACACGATCCGGCGGAAGCGCGACCAGCCGGACATGCCATAGGCATCGGCGGCCTCGATATCTCCCTTGGGGATCGACCGCAGCGCGCCATAGAAGATCTCGCCCGAATAGGCGGCAGTGTTCAGGAACAGCACGATCAGCGCCCCCAGCCAGGCCGAGGTGAAGGCGTCGAACATCGGGTAGGTCTTCTTGAGCGACAGGAACAGGAAGTAGGCAAAGAAGAACTGGATGAACAGTGGTGAGCCGCGGAAGATGAAGATGAACCATTCGGAGGGTTTGCGCAGCCACTTGCGGCTGGACGCCTTGCCCAGGGCCACGGCCGTGGCCAGGAAGAACCCGGTGGCCAGCGCCATCACGCCGAAATAGATGTTCCAGATCATCCCTGAACCGATCAGGGTGAACTGTTCGCACAGGGTGAAATCGCTGCGCGGCAGCAGGCGCTCGCCAAACCCGATCGAACGCAGGCCGTAATCCTGGATGGTCTGCAGGCAGCTCATGCGGTGGTCTCCTTGCGCAGCAGCTCTCCGCCCGATGTGGCCTGACCGTGAGATAGCCGGCGCATCAGCCGTTCGAGGCCGATCTCGGAAACGCGGGTCATGCCAAGGTAGAAAACCAGCAGGAACAGGAAGTACCACATGCGCCAGTCGCCATGCGGATAGGCGGTGAATTTCGAGGTCTTGGTGCCGCCCAGCTCGCGCGCCCAATAGACGATGTCTTCGACCCCCAGCAGGAACAGCAGCGGCGTGGCCTTGATCAGCACCATCCACAGGTTCGACAGGCCGGGCAGGGCATAGACCCACATCTGCGGCACGAGAATGCGCCAGAAGGTCTGGCGGCGCGTCATGCCATAGGCCTCGGCGGTTTCAAGCTGCGCCAGCGGCACGGCGCGCATGCCGCCGAACAGCACGTTGGCGGCGAAGGCACCAAACACGATCGAGAAGGTGATGACGGCCAGGAAAAAGCCGTAGGTTTCGTGCACCCATTCCGGTGCGGTGCCCAGCGGCAGCTTGGCCTGGGGGCAGACGAGGAAATCGTTGCCCTGGCGGATCGGATCGGTCCAGTCGGGACACAGCACCTGATGTCGCATCCACTCGAACCCCTGGTCCAGGGCGATCACGAAAAACAGGAAAAACGCAATGTCGGGCACACCGCGCACGATGGCGATATAGCCCTTGCCCAGCCAACCGAGTGGCGGGACATGCGACCGCGCCGCCATGGCCCCCGCAAAGCCGAAAGCCAACGCCACCGGGGCCGTCACCGCCAGCAAGGCCAGAACCTTGATGAACGACAGGTAGAACGACCAGTGCACGCCGTTGGTCAGATAGCATGAAAACCAGCGGAACGTGCCGAGCGTGTCGGGATCAGCGCAGTAGGAAAACATGGGGCGTCTTTCGAACGTCGGGTCCGGCGCGGGCCGGGGTGGGTTCGGCGCGCGTGGCGCCGAACCGCAGGACCGGATGCTTAGTTGGTGACGACCGAGCCGTCAGGTGCGTAGGTGGCGGTGTCTTCACCAAACCACTTTTTCAGCATCTCGTTCAGGGTGCCGTCCTCTTTCATCGAGGTGATGGCGGCATCGAACTTGCCGCGCAGTTCGGCATCGCTTTCGCGCAGGCCCATGCCGACGCCACCGCCCAGCGGAACCGGATCGCCGACAAAGACCAGTTCGCCATTCGATTCCTCGACCAGCGGCACCAGGTAGTCGCGGTCGGCCAGAACGGCATCAGCCTCACCGTTGCGCACGGCGGCGATGGTTTCCTCGGGCGTCGCGAACTCAACCAGAGTTGCGCCCGACTCGGCCACGTGGCCGGCCTGGATGGTGGCGGTCTGTGCGGCGACGACGCCGCCGGTCACGTCAGCATCCGCCGAGGTTGCGACATAGGCCGAAGCGGTCGGCGGATAGTAGTCCTGGGTGAAGTCGATGACCTCATCACGCTCGGCCGTGATCGACATGCCCGCGATGATGGTGTCGTAGTTGCCCGAGACCAGGTTCGGAATGATCGAATCCCAGTCGTTCTTGACCCATTCGCATTCCAGCTGGGCGCGTTTGCACAGCTCGTCGCCGACCTCACGCTCGAAGCCGTCGATCTCGCCGGCGTCGTTGATGAAGTTGTACGGAGGATAGGCGCCCTCGGTGCCCATGCGGACCGTGTCGGCCATGGCCATACCAGCGCCAAGCGCCAGCGCTGCAGTGGTCAGAATCAGGTTTTTCATTGGTAACTCCCCTGTTTGGTTCTGTCCTGATTTTATGCCGCCTTTGTGGCGGAGAGAAAGCCCCGAAGCCTTTCGGATTCGGCAGCAGTGAAAATATCTTCGGGCGAGCCTTCTTCTTCAATCAGGCCCTGGTGCAGAAACACCACGTGGCTTGAGATGTCGGCGGCCATCTGCATGTCGTGCGTGACGATGATCATGGTGCGGCCTTCCGCGGCCAGATCCTTGATCACCTTGATCACTTCCTGTTCCAGCTCGGGATCGAGTGCCGAGGTCGGCTCGTCGAACAGCAGCGCCTCGGGCTCCATGCACAGGCCTCGCGCGATCGCGGCGCGCTGTTGCTGGCCGCCCGACAGTTGCGCGGGATAGGCGTCGCATTTGTCGCCGATGCCAACCTTGTCCAGGTATTTGCGGGCGCTGTCCTCGACCTCGTGCCGGTCACGGCCCAGCACGGTGATCGGGGCTTCCATCACGTTCTGCAAGATGGTCATGTGGGCCCAAAGGTTGAACTGCTGGAACACCATCGACAGGTTGGTACGGATGCGCAGCACCTGTTTGGGATCGGCGGGGCGGCGGTGATCGCGGGTTCCGGTCCAACGCACCGGCTCACCTTTGAACAGGATCTCGCCCTCCTGGCTGTCTTCCAGCAGGTTGCAACAGCGCAGCAGGGTGGACTTGCCCGACCCGGATGATCCGATCAGCGACACCACGTCGCCGCGATGGGCGGTGATGTCCACTCCTTTGAGGACTTCGAGATTGCCAAAGCTTTTGTGCAGGTTCTTGATCTCGATGACGGGAGTGCTGTCTGTCACGGGTCGTCCTGGTGTTGTTGATTGCGTTGGTGCGGTACTAGGGCCGAAAAACAAGAGCAATGCAATGCGCAAATGACAAGTTCAAGTCCCGAAACCTCCGATTCGGCCACGGTCAGTGGTCAAATTGGTCAGCTTTCAGGCAGCAAAGCCGCAGGCGATGGCGGGTTGGGAACGGCCAGGTAGAGATCGGCTGCAATGTCGATCAACCCGCGGATGTGCAGCGCTGCCCGATCAGCCGGGGAAAGGTCTGAAATCGCGGCGCGAACCGCGGTGGCGACCGGGACCGGATCGCGCGTGATCGCGGTGATGTAGGGCAACGCCGGGGTGGGGCGCGTGCTTTCCACCGGGCGCAGACGCTTGCCCAGATCGGTATGCTCTTGCAGCAGCACCCATGTCAGCGCGTCCAGCGATGCGAAATCGGCATGTCCATCGGCCACGGCCTGCGCCGACAAAGCGTGTCCACCGGTTTCCAGCAGGCGCGCCGGAGCAAGGCCCAGTTCGGACAGATGCGTGACCGGGGCGGCCCAACCCGATTGGGATAGCGCCTCGTTAAAAGCAAAAAAACCGGCCGCCAGTTCAGGCAGATCGCGCGCGTCTTCAGCGCGGGCCACAAAAACCGAGCAGTAGTGTCCCCGCGGACAGCCCGGCAGGTCATAATCTGGAGTGCCGACCAGATGCACCTTGCCGTGCAGGCGCGTGCGATAAGGCATGCCGCAGGTCTGGGCAAAGACAAGGTCAGGGTCCTGCCAGATCTCCCAGAAATCGCGATCACGGGTCAGATGGTTCGGACCTTCGCCCAAATGTGCGCGAATCAAACTCCAAAAGCGATCGTTGGCCGGTTGCAAAGCGGGCATGTCGTACATGCCCAGCATCGCCGTCACGATTTGGCGGCCTTCTGCCGGGCCAAGGCTGAATCCACATCGCTGACGCCCAGGAGGCTGACGACCAGCCGCAGCAGCGAGTCCTCGTCCTGCGAGCGCTGACCGTCAGCCAGCGCCACCGACCACAGCGCCTGAACCACGCCGAGGCGATGGTCGTACGGCACCGCATCCTTGATCGCACGGGTAAAGCGGACGGTATCAGGGGCCTCGGCCTCCAGATCTTCGGCCTGGGCGCGCAGCCCTGCGGCCTCGAACGGGGACAGGCCGTAGCGCTCGGCCAGAACCTTGTCGATGCGCGACATCTCGGTATCGGCATAGTCATCATCGGACCGGGCAAGGCGAACCAGCAGGGCGGCCAAGGCCAGCCGGGCGTCGTCATCGGTCAGTGGGTCGGGTTGCGGCTGGGTCAGCCGGGACAGGAAGGCGTTGAACATGGCCTAGATATAGCCGTCACTCAGCCCGCGTCCAAGCGGCTTTGCACCCGTTCGCGCGCGGCCTGGCTGTCATTGTAGCTGAGGCCCATTGCGATACGCGCTTCTTCGACGATCTTGATCTCGCCCTCGTCCGAATTGCCGTCGGCCAGCACAACCTCCCAAAGGGCCTCCATCGCGGCCAGACGTTCGTGCAAATCCGTCGTTTCGCGGATCAGTTTGCCGAAGGTATCCGTGTCGGGGGCTGCGGCGTGCAATTTCTCGCAAGTGGCGCGGACCTTGGCGGCCTCGATCGCGTTGTGCTGGTACAGCCGTGCCAGGATGCGGTCGATCAGGCTGATTTCCTCGATCTTGTAGTCGCGGTCGGCCTGCGCGACACGCACCAGCAAAGCGCCAAGCGCCAGTTCCGCATCAGGGTCCGGCAGCGTGGTCTGCTGAGGGGGGCGCAAAGCCTGCAGGAAGTTCTTTAGCAGTGGCATTGGGGAATCCGTATTTCTGTCACCGTGTCCGTGCTAGGCGTCATACCCTTCGATGATCACCAGATCACTGGATGAAACTGGATCGCGCAAGGCTTTAGCCTTTTGATACAGATCGCTGTCATAGCAGGCCAGGGCGGCCTCATAGCTGGGGAATTCGATAACGACGGTTCGCGCCCGCGCTGCGCCTTCCCGCACCTGCCGATTTCCACCGCGGACCAGAAAACGGGCACCGTATTCGGCAAAAGCCTCGCCATTGGCAGCGATGTAGGTCTTGTAGGTCTCCATGTCGTCTACATCGACATGGGCCACCCAGTATCCTTTGCTCACGCGGTCTGCTCCTTTTGTCCGTTCCGGCTCAAACTGAACCGGAACGCTTTGCAAAGCAAGACCAAGCGGTACAGTCCGCTTCAGACCAGACGCGACGTGTCCTTGGCCGCGCGAACGAAGTCGCGGAACAACGGGTGCGGATCGAAAGGTTTGGATTTCAGTTCCGGGTGGTACTGCACGCCGATGAACCACGGGTGATCCGACCATTCGACGATCTCGGGCAGGCGTCCGTCGGGTGACATCCCCGAGAAGTTCAAACCCGCTTTCTCAAGCTGTTCGCGATACTTGGTGTCCACCTCATAGCGGTGGCGGTGTCGTTCTTCGATCTGGGTGCTGCCATAGACCTCGGCCACTTTCGAGCCTTCGGTCAGAACCGCGTTGTAGGCACCCAGACGCATGGTGCCGCCCTTATCGTCACCAACCTTGCGTTCGATCTTGGCGTTGCCCTGAACCCATTCCTTGAGGTGATAGACCACCGGTTCAAAGCGTTTTTTGCCGGCCTCGTGGTCGAATTCCTCGGACCCCGCGCCGGAAATGCCGGCCACGTTGCGCGCGGCCTCGATCACTGCCATCTGCATGCCCAGACAGATGCCCAGATACGGCACCTTGTGTTCGCGGGCATATTGCGCAGCCTTGATCTTGCCTTCGGTGCCGCGCTCGCCAAAACCGCCGGGCACCAGAATGGCGTGGAACCCTTCCAGATGCGGGCCGGGGTCTTCGGTGTCGAAGATCTCGGCATCGACCCACTCAACCTTGACCCGGACGCGATTGGCCATGCCGCCATGGGTCAGCGCCTCGGCGATGGACTTATAGGCGTCTTCCAGCTGGGTGTACTTTCCGACGATCGCGACCTTCACTTCGCCCTCGGCGTTGTGGATGCGGTCGCTGACATCTTCCCACTTCGACAGGTCGGGCTTGGGCGCCGGGCTGATCTGGAATGCGTCAAGCACGGCCTGATCGAGACCTTCGCGGTGATAGGCCAGCGGCGCGTCGTAAATGGTCGAGAGATCTTGCGCGGCGATTACCGCATCGGGGCGCACGTTGCAGAACAGGGCCAGCTTTTCGCGCTCTTTCTGCGGGATCGGTCCTTCGGAACGGCAGACCAGAATGTCGGGCGCCAGGCCGATTGAGCGCAGTTCCTTGACCGAGTGCTGGGTGGGCTTGGTCTTCAGCTCGCCGGAGGCCTTGATGTAAGGCAACAGGGTCAGGTGCATGAAAATGCACTGGCCGCGCGGTTTGTCCTGACTGAACTGACGGATGGCTTCAAAGAAGGGCAGGCCTTCGATGTCGCCCACGGTGCCGCCGATCTCACACAGCATGAAATCGACCTCATCCTCGCCGATGGCGATGAAGTCCTTGATCTCGTTGGTCACGTGCGGGATCACCTGAATGGTCTTGCCCAGATAGTCGCCGCGGCGTTCCTTTTCCAGAACGTTCGAATAGATCCGCCCCGAACTGACCGAGTCGGTCTTTCGTGCGGCAACACCCGTGAAGCGTTCGTAGTGTCCCAGGTCCAGGTCGGTCTCAGCCCCGTCGTCGGTGACGAAAACTTCACCATGTTCGAACGGCGACATCGTGCCGGGATCGACATTCAGGTAGGGATCCAGCTTGCGCAGCCGAACCGAGTATCCCCGAGCCTGCAGAAGCGAACCCAGAGCAGCGGACGCCAGCCCTTTGCCCAAGGATGAAACAACACCACCAGTGATGAAAATAAATCGTGCCATGTTTCTTCGGCTGCCCCCGTGAGACGTCAACATCAACTGCCCGGCGGTTCGAAAAAACCGCAGCATCACGGGACTTCACGTATAAAGGATTCGCGCAAAAAGCGCAAGAGAACCGCAAGATGCTGTTGTGGTTCTCTTTCAGATTTCTAGGTTTTGTGGATCAGTCGGCCTGTGGGATCAGCGGCGCGTTGTCGCCCTGCGCCGGCGGCAGCAGGTCCTCGGCCGAGGGAACAGCAGGTGTGCTCTCTTCGGTCGCGTCCTGAGCCGGAACGCCAAGTCGGTCGATGACCGAGCTTCCAGCTGATTTTTCCGCGGCAAGAATCGTCAGCGTGATCGAGGTGACGATGAAGCAGGCCGCAAGGATCCAGGTCACCTTTGCCAGTGCCGTCGTTGCCGAACGTCCTGCAATGGCGCCACCACCGCCGCCACCCATGCCCAGGCCACCGCCTTCGGACCGCTGCAGCAGAACAACGGCGATCAGGCCCAAAGCCAAAAGAAGGTGGATGATGAGAACGACGTTTTCCATGGTGTTCCTGTGCGGCGTGGCGTGTATCGCCGGGTACTTAAGCAAGTTTGTGGCCGGGGGCAAGCCACGAGTTGCCATCACCGCCGGGGATTGTGCCGAACTGGCCAAATGGGGCTGGACACCCGGCGGTGCCTGGCTCAGGCTGCGGCCATGCCACATGACGACCACGACCACCCGCACGCGTTGCTGCCCCCGGACCCCGCTTTGCGCGTCAAAGCGCTCGAGACGATCCTGACCCGCAAGGGTTTGATCGATCCGGCCGCTTTGGACGAGATCATCGACACCTATCAGAACCGGATCGGTCCGCAAAACGGTGCGAAGGTTGTCGCCAAAGCTTGGTCGGACCCGGAGTTCAAACGCGCCCTGCTGGACGACGCTACAGCTGTGCTCTCTGAGATGGGGTTTTATGGCCGGCAGGGCGAACATATGGTCGTGGTCGAGAATACTCCCCGGACGCACAACATGGTCGTCTGCACCTTGTGCAGTTGTTACCCATGGCCGCTGTTGGGCATACCCCCGGCCTGGTACAAATCTGACGCATACCGTGCCCGAGCTGTGCGCGAGCCGCGCCGCGTCCTGGCTGAGTTCGGAGTTGAACTGCCCAAGGGTACCGCAGTTCGTGTCTGGGATTCGACCGCCGAAATACGGTATCTGGTCTTGCCCATGCGCCCAGAAGGCACCGATGGTCTGAGCGAAGAGGACCTGGCCGCGCTGGTCACGCGCGACAGCATGATCGGCACGGGTTTGCCGAAGGTGCCGGCATGACCCGTGCCCACGACATGGGCGGGCGGTTCGGCGACGGGCCGGTGCGCCCCGAGCCTGAAGACGTGCCGGTGTTTGCCGAAGACTGGCACGCGCGGGCCCTTGCCGTGACACTGGCTGCGGGCGCGTTGGGCCAATGGAACATCGACACGTCGCGCCATGCGCGGGAAAGGTTGTCCCCCAAGGACTATGCCCGGTTCAGCTATTACGAGAAATGGATTTCGGCCCTGGCCGACCTGTTGGTCGAGACCGGGGTTCTGCAGATCGAGGATCTGCGCGGGCAGGGCGTTGACGGGCCACATCCGCTTGCTCCGCGAAAACTGCCGGCAGATGCGGTGGTCAGAGTTCTGGCCAAAGGTGGACCGGCCGATCGCCCGTCGAACATCCCTGCCGCTTTTGAGGTCGGCCAGACCGTTCGCACGCTGCGCCCTTCTGCCAATCGTCTTGTTGAAGGGGGGCACACGCGGCTGCCCGCATACGGAGCGGGCGCGACCGGACGCATTTTGCGGTTTTACGGCACACATGTCTTGCCGGACTCCAGCGCGCATGGTCTGGGTGAAGCGCCCGAGCCGCTTTATGCCGTTGCTTTTCCCGCGTCGGAACTGTGGGCCAATCCCGAACACCCGGATGACGAGGTGATTCTGGATCTCTGGCAAAGCTATCTGGAACCCGCATGAGCATCTGTCCCGATCACAACGCCCCAAGACCGGTTTTTGAGAACCCCTGGCACGCTCAGGTGTTTGCGGTGACGGTGGCGTTGAACGAGGCCGGCCGGATTTCCTGGACCGATTGGGCCGCCCGGTTCTCCGAGACTTTGCGGCGCCACGGGCTGAACCGCGAGCTGGACGGGGGCGACGACTATTTCATGGCCTGGCTCGAAACGCTCGAGTCGGTTTTGGCCGAGCAGGAAACGGCATTGCCCGAAGAAATCCACGAAATGCGCGCAGCTTGGGAGGAGGCGTATCTGAAGACGCCTCACGGAATGCCGGTGCGCCTGTAGCGCAAGTTGGCTTTCAAGGTGTTGCCCGTTCAGGGCCTTTTCCACGTGTGTTCCCGGCCAGATGAACAACGGCGCGGACTCCGTCCGGTGGCCATGATCCCCGACAAGAGCATTGAGCGTCGGCGCGATTGGTGGCTGCGGCGAATTACCGGTTTCCCTGTTGCCTGCGCCCCGCTATATGGGCCGGGTTTGGTAATTCAGCGCAAAAAGGACCGGATATGGCCAATGTGGTTGTTGTCGGCGCCCAATGGGGTGACGAAGGAAAAGGCAAGATCGTCGACTGGCTCAGCGAGCGGGCAGACGTGATCGCGCGTTTTCAGGGCGGGCACAACGCCGGGCATACGCTGGTCATCGATGGTGAGGTCTACAAGCTGCATGCACTGCCGTCTGGTGTGGTGCGTGGTGGCAAGCTGAGCGTCATCGGCAACGGGGTTGTCCTGGATCCCTGGCATCTGCTGAAAGAGATCGAAACGATCCGCGCGCAAGGCGTCGAGATCACACCTGAAACGCTGATGATTGCGGAAAACACACCCTTGATCCTGCCGATCCACGGCGAGCTGGACCGCGCGCGCGAGGAAGCAGCGAGCAAGGGCACCAAGATTGGCACGACCGGGCGCGGGATCGGCCCGGCCTATGAAGACAAGGTTGGTCGCCGCTCGGTGCGTGTGGCCGATCTTGCGGATGAGGCGACTCTCGAGGCCCGGGTCGATAGGGCGTTGCAACACCACGACCCGCTGCGCAAGGGTTTGGGTATCGACGCCGTGGATCGTGACGCACTGATCGCCCAATTGAAGGAAATCGCGCCGCAGATCCTGCCTTTTGCGGCCCCCGTCTGGAAAGTGCTGAACGAAAAGCGCAAAGCGGGCAAGCGAATCCTGTTTGAAGGCGCACAAGGCGCGCTGTTGGATATCGATTTTGGGACTTACCCGTTTGTGACATCGTCAAACGTGATTTCAGGGCAGGCGGCGACTGGTGTGGGGATCGGCCCGGGCTCGATCGACTTCGTCTTGGGTATCGTCAAGGCCTATACCACTCGTGTTGGCGAAGGCCCATTCCCGACCGAACTGCATGACGCCGACGGGCAGCGACTGGGAGAGCGCGGACATGAATTCGGCACCACGACAGGCCGCAAGCGGCGCTGCGGCTGGTTTGACGCCTGCCTCGTGCGGCAAACCTGCGCCACAAGCGGCGTCAACGGAATTTCATTGACCAAGCTCGATGTTCTGGACGGGTTCGAGACGCTGAAAATCTGTGTCGCTTACGAACTGGACGGCAAGCGTTTGAACTATTTGCCGACGGCTGCGGATCAGCAGGCGCGGTGCACACCGATCTATGAAGAAATGCCGGGCTGGAGCGAGTCCACCGAAGGCGCGCGCAGCTGGGCAGACTTGCCGGCAAACGCCATCAAATATGTCCGCCGGGTGGAAGAACTGATCGAATGCCCGGTGGCGCTGCTGTCCACCAGCCCGGAGCGGGACGACACCATCCTGGTGACCGACCCGTTTGCAGACTGATGGCAGGCGCGGACAAACCCGGCCTCAGCTACAAGGCCCGCAGACGGTGGTCGCTGGTTCTGTTGCTGGTGGGGCTGCCGCTGTACATTGTGGCGGTGGTCACCATCGTGAACTGGCTGGACCGACCATCGATCCTGGTCGAACTGCTGGTCTATGTGGTTTTGGGTGTTCTGTGGGCGCTGCCATTCAAATTTGTGTTTCGTGGCGTTGGCAAAGAAGACCCGGATCAAGATCAGCAATAGACCGGACCGTTGTAAGAAACCTGCAGACGTGACAGGCTTGTCCGAAAAACAGTTTCGAAAAGCACACGTCGGCAGGTGGATCCTTGATGAAAAATGCTGTTTTGGTCACATTGACCAGCCTCTCAACCTTGAGTTCGGGTGCCGTTTGGGCTGATGATTGGGAATTCGTCATTGCCCCTTACCTCTGGGGGCCGGATTTCAGAACCTCTCTGGATATTGGGCCGAACCCTCCGGTTGATGGCAGCAAATCCATCTTCGACATTCTAAACAGCGCATTCCTGATCGCGGGCGAGGCCCGGAAAGGGCGTTGGTCGATCGGAGGCGAGTTCAACTATCTGAATTTGGGCGACACCGTTTCCATCGGACCATTCAGCAACGCCGCGAGCTGGGAGCTGGACGGGATAATGACCTCGCTCGCGGGCAGCTACGCGGTGGCAGAGGACAGCCAGTCCCGAATTGAGGTGCTGGGCGGGCTGCGCCATTGGGATCTTGATCTGTCGACAACCGTGGCCGGTTTCCCGGCAAGCACTGACCAAAGCTGGACAGATCCAATCATCGGGGCGCGATACTCTCGTGCGCTGAATGAGCGGTGGAAACTTGCGGCCATGGGCAACATCGGTGGTTTTGGCTATGGGTCGAAATTCCAGTGGGAAGCCCTCGTTCAAGCCAATTGGAGCTGGACCGAGACCGTCGATGTTGCAGCCGGCTACCGTCATCTGAGCGTTGATTTTGAGGACGGCCGCAACGTTGTCGATCTCATACTGACTGGCCCGTACGTCGCGTTGGCGTTCAAGTTCTGAGCTTTTTCGTAAAATGCAAAAAAGGCCGGAGAGGATCTCCGGCCTGTCTTGGGCAGTTGGGGGGTCTTGTCAGCCCGCGGCGCGCTTGTCGTCGGGGCGGAAGCCGATCTGGTTCGAGGCGGCAAAGCGCCCTCCGCCGGCTTTTTCGATCTTTCCATCGCGCAGAAGCTGGCCGAACGAACGCAAGCTTTCTTCGCGGTTGAACTCATCCTGCTTGAGTGACCGCACCTTGTTCATCAGCTGTGGACGCGAGAACTGCTCCTGACCTTCGATGAAAGACAGGTAGGCCGCCGCCGCCTCCAGCAGGTCGGGCAGGGATTGTGCGCCCTGCTCCTGAGCGAAATGGGCAAAGCCGCCTTCTTCGGATGCGTCGTCGTCTTGTGCTGCGGTCACGCGGCGCGGGGTGACCGGACCGGCGTCCGCGTCCTGCGTATCGATGCGCTGCTCGGCAACCAGCTTGAGCGGCGCGGCCGTATCCGACTCGGGGCGCATGCTGGTGACATGGATTTCGGGACGACGGGGGCTGACGACCGAGGCCAGGTCTCCACGATATTTCTGGTTTTCGTCCTCATCCGCATCGCGGGCCTTGCCGCCTTCAGCTTCGGTGGCTGCTACAGCTGTGCGCAGGTGGGAATAAGTTTCCCGCTTGTCCGAAGTGGCCGGGTCGTCCATTTGGGCGTCGGCCTTCTCCATCAGGCGCAACACGTCCGAGTCCACGTCCTGAGGCTTGTTTGCGTCGCGTTTCGAGCGCGCATCCATTTCCGCTTCGATTTCCGAGATCTCACCCAGGATGCTCTCTTCGTCTTCGGCAGTCAGGACGCCGTCTTCCGCGAGTTCAGAGACTTCCTCATCGGCATCTTCGGGCTGATCACCCAGAATGTTGAGGATGTCGTCAGCCTCGGGCTCCGAGTCGGTGTCCTCTTCAAGATCAGCAAAGAGAATCTCGGACGAGGCTTCTTCATCACTGGCGGCCTGGTCGTCTTCGGACGTTTCTTCCGCCGCGGCTTCCTCAGCCTCTTCCAGATCAGCTTCAGCTTCCGGAGCATCCCCGGCGCCTTCATCAGCCTCCGCTTCGACTTCCGATGCTGCCGAGAATTCTTCTTCCGCTTCGAATTCGACCGCGGCCTGAGGTTCTTCCTCGGCCAGGTCGACAAACGGGTCCGTGGGCTGTTGTGTGGCTTCTACCGGAGCATCTTCCTGCATCACCTCTTCAGTTGCATCCAGATCTTCGGGGCTGAGCGCTCCGGCTTCGAATGCGGCCGAGATGGCGTCAATCTGGGGCTCGGGCGAGGCTAGAAAACCGCTGTCTTCGTCTTCGCTGTAGGCGGGGGGCGTCTGGTCATTATGCGAGACGACCGCGCGGATGCGCTGCAGCTTGGCGGCGATGCTGTCGGCGCCTTGGGGGGCTGCGGATTCGACTGGCTCGGCATCGGCAAAGAATGCGGCAGCACCAGCCGCCGGTGCTGTGTCGACCACGCTCAGGTCAGGGCTGGCGGGCGCCGGTGTGCTGGCTGCGGGTGCGGGTTGTTGCGGGGCCGCATCATGGGCTTCATCCGTGGCGCGCAGCAGCAGTCCGGTGTCGTTCTGCTTGGCTTCCACACGGCGCGAAGCGTCACGCTGAGCGATACGGGTCAACATTTCTGCGTCTGGTTGCGGAGGCTCGGAGCCGAAATACCTGTCATCCGCAGCAAGATCGCGGAAGTATTCGGCAATCGCCTTCATCGTCTCAAAGGAATCGTCAAAGCCTTCCAAAGTGCATGAGAAGGTTCCGTAGGAAACGGTCAATACCTTGTTGTTCTGTACCATCAGACGCACGTCCTCTACAAACTACACAGAGCCAACCCGCGCGACGCTGGGCGCGCCTGTCAGCTCGAACCTGATCTAAAGAACCTATCATTTTGTGGTCTCAATGTGTCCAAAAGCGGGAAAAATGGTCAATCTTGGAAAAAACGGCGAAATTGTTCATTCCAAAAGACCAATTGCCCTGTTCGGCGGAGGGGAAATCGGCCCCGATGACCTGAATCTGGCGCTGAATCGCGTCAACGGCGCTGTTGCTGCGGATGGCGGGGCCGCCGCGTTGATCGATTCGGGGCGCGTTCCGGATGCGGTAATAGGCGACTTCGATTCGTTGGAACGCGCCTATCTTGCACGGATACCAGAGGACCGTTTGTTTCCGATCCGGGAACAGGACAGCACTGATTTCGACAAGGCCCTACGCAATATTCGCGCGCCGCTGGTCTTGGGCGTCGGGTTTCTCGGAGGTCGGCTGGACCACCAGCTGGCGGTGCTCAATACGCTGGTTTGCCACCAAGACAGGCCGTGCGTCCTGCTGGGCGCACGCGAAGTGGTCTTTCACGCCCCGCCCAGCATATCACTGTCGCTCACGCCGGGCGACACAGTGTCATTGTTTCCATTTCAGCGTGTAACCGGACGCAGTTCGGGGTTGGAATGGCCGATCGACGGACTGGTGCTTGAGCCGGGCGGGCGGGTCGGAACATCGAACCGTGCGCTGGCTCAGGTTACCCTCGAGGTCGACGGACCCGGGTTGCTGGTCATGGTGCCGCGCGACGCTCTTGATGCTGTCATGCGGGCGTTTGCGTCGGCGCAGACCGGGCGCTGGCCCGCTCGCGCAGGATGACATAAAGCCCGGCCGCGATCGTGATGGCGATCCCCAGGGCCGCCGGGCCGTTTGGCAGATCGTGAAAGATGAGCCAGCCGATCAGCGTCGCCACCGGAATCTCCAGATATTGCATCGGCGCCAGCGTTGCCGAAGGCGCGAACCGCAGCGCCCATGTCATCAGCAGATGTGCCACGGTTCCGAGAACACCGATGGCCAACAGCAACCAATGAGCGTTGTCTTGCGGCAGGGTCAGTGCCAGATCCGGAAGACCTGTCAGGGCCCCGATCGCAAGCACTGGAGCCAGGACCGCGGTGGCCAGCAGCCCGGACACGGCCTGCAGGGCAATCGGATCGGTTTCTTTGGCAATCTGCCGGGTCACCAGCATGAACAGGGCAAAGACGACAGCCACGATCAGCGGCAAAAGGGCCGGAGCACCAACCTCGGCAAAGCTGGGCTGGATGACCAGCAACGTGCCAGCAAAGCCGACAATGCAGGCGATCAGACGACGATGCCCGACTTCTTCACCCAGCACATACTTGCCCAGCAGCAGCATGATGAATGGCATGACAAAGGCGATGGCGACGGCATCGGCCAGCGGCAGATACTGCAGCGCACTGAACATCGCTGCGATACCGACAATGTGCAGCAGAGTGCGCAGCACGGTCAGCCGCAGCACGCGCCCGCGCATTCGCCAGGTCCGACCCGTCAGCGCCACCAGCGGGATCAGGATGGCCGCCTGCACCGCAAAACGCACCAGCACCAGAACGCCAAGCGGAGTGGTTTCTCCCAACAGCTTGGCCAAGGCATCTCCCAGCGGTGCAAGCACGCAGAAACCAAGCATCAAAACGATGCCGAAGACGGGACGATCCTGTGTCATGGGCGCGACGCTAGACGTTTCCCGCAGAATGGGAAAGGCCCGTCGTCAGTCCTCGGGCAAGGGCTGAACCTTTGTGTAGTCCGGACCGATGCAAGTGGGCAGCTCGTCACCCAGTTCGAGCCACGTCAGTTTCTCTTCATAGGCGACATGCAGCGTTGGCCGCAGGGCTTCGGGGTTCTCCAGTGTCGCTACATAAAGGTGCAAAACGTCGGACATCGTAGTGGATCGGAACGAGATCGGCGTTCCGCAATGCGGGCAAAAGCTGCGCTCGACACCGGGGGAAGAGTTGAACCGCTTCGGTTCCTCTCCGGTCCAACGCCACTGACCGTCGCGCACCCCAAAATATGTGGTCATCGGCGCGGCACACTGGCGGCGGCAGCTGTCACAATGGCAGGAAACACAAGACAGGACTGGAGGGTCGACCTCGAACCCGATTCTGCCGCACAGGCAATGTCCATGCATTGAGCTGCCCTCCCTGTTTGTTCCCTCAGCAGTTTGGCACGTTGACGGCCAGACCACCCAGCGAGGTTTCCTTGTACTTTTCGTGCATGTCATGGCCGGTCTGGCGCATGGTCTCGATCACCGCATCCAGCGGCACGAAATGCTGCCCGTCTCCGCGCAGGGCCAGCGACGCCGCCGAAACCGCCTTGATCGCGCCCAGCCCGTTGCGCTCGATGCAGGGAACCTGCACCAGCCCGGCGACCGGGTCGCAGGTCATGCCCAGATGATGCTCCAGCGCGATCTCGGCGGCGTTTTCCACTTGTTCCGGTGTGCCGCCCATCACTGCGCAAAGACCAGCCGCGGCCATTGCGGCCGCGCTGCCGACCTCGGCCTGGCAGCCAGCCTCGGCACCCGAGATCGACGCGTTGTACTTCACCAGACCGCCAATGGCGGCGGCGGTCAGCAGGAAATCCTCGATATGGCTTTCCGACGCGCCTGGAACGTGATCGAGGTAGTAGCGCAGCACCGCCGGCAGTACGCCCGCCGCGCCATTGGTTGGGGCGGTGACGACCTGACCGCCGGCGGCGTTTTCCTCATTCACCGCCATCGCATAGACGCTCATCCAGTCGTTGATCGTGTGCGGCGCGTTCAGGTTCATGCCGCGCTCGGCCATCAGGGCGTCGTGGATCGCCTTGGCCCGGCGCCGCACCTTGAGGCCGCCGGGCAGGATGCCTTCGGTGCTCAGCCCGCGCTCGATACAGGCGTTCATCACCTCCCACAGTCGAGCGGTGCCCTTCGCGAAACTGTCGGCGCAGCCGCGCGCGATCTCGTTGGCGCGTTTCATTTCGGCGATGGTCTTGCCGCTGCTGCGCGCCATTTCCAGCATTTCGGCGGCGGTCTTGAACGGGAAAGGCACCGGCGGGCCGTCATTTGTGTCCTTGCCTTCGGCCAGTTCCTCTTCGGTCAGGACAAAGCCGCCGCCGACCGAGTAATAAACCTGCCGCAAGATCACGTCGCCCTGCGCGTCGGTGGCCATCAGGATCATGCCGTTGGCATGGCCGGGTAGGGTGTTGTCGTAGTCGAAGATCAGATCGGCCTTTGGGTCGAACTGAAGGGTTGGCAGACCCTCGGGTGTGACAGTGCCGGTTTCGGCAATTGCGGCCAGTGCCGATTCGGCACGGCCGTGGTCATAGCTGTCGGGGACAAACCCAGCCAGCCCCAGGATCGTGGCGCGGTCCGTGGCGTGGCCGACGCCGGTGAAGGCCAAAGATCCATGCAGAGACGCGCGCAAGCCAGCGAATTCGAATGGCGAGGCGCGCATCAGATCGAGGAACCGCGCAGCCGCCACCATCGGCCCCATCGTGTGGGACGAGGATGGGCCAACGCCCACTTTGAACATATCGAAGACGGATAGAAACATGTCTGGTCGCTGAGCCTTGTGGCGAGTTGGCGGCCGGGCCGGTTTGAAGCGCCCGAACCGCTAGGAAACTGTATGCGCTTTATTTACACAACCGAGCCGACCACTGAAGATTTGATTGCGACGTTTCCGATGGGAAACGCGTATTCGTGTATCGATTATTGCGCCGGTCCCGCGGATTTTGGGCCTCGCAGTCGGGCAGGGCTTTCCGTATAAGTTCCCCAAAGAACTGAGGGGAAGCCGCAATGACAGCAGAGTTGTCACCCATCGACCGGGCCAAGAGTGTCGCCGCCTATCGCGCGGCCGAGATGGTCGAAGACGGGATGCGCGTGGGTTTGGGTACCGGATCGACCGCGGCATGGTTGGTGCGTCGTCTGGGAGAGCGGGTGCGGGACGAAGGTCTGCGGATCAAAGGCGTTCCGACATCGACGGCTACGGCACAGCTTGCGCGCGAGGTCGGGATCGAGGTTGTTTCGCTGGATCAGGCGGGTTGGCTGGACGTGACGATCGATGGCGCCGACGAGTTCGACGGCGAGCTGAACCTGATCAAGGGCGGCGGCGCGGCGTTGCTGCAGGAAAAGATCGTGGCCACGGCCAGCGACCAGATGATCGTGATCGCCGATGCAGGGAAAGAGGTCGAGGCGCTGGGCGCGTTCCCGTTGCCGGTCGAGGTCATTCCCTTTGGCTGGCAGACCACGCGCACGCTGATCGAGGAGTTGCTGGACACGATGGACGTGCTGGGCACGTCGGCGACCCTGCGGATGAACAGCGAGGCGCCGACCGTGACGGATGAGGGCAATCACATACTCGACCTGCACCTGCAACGCATCGGCAACCCGAGGCAACTTGCACTGGTGCTGAACCAGATACCGGGGGTGGTCGAAAACGGGCTGTTCATCGACATCTGCGACAAGGTCGTGATCGGCCACGGCGACAGCCGGGTCGAGCTGCGCGATTTCAACAGCGGTACGATCGAGCTGGATCGGTTGGGCGACGAACACGACAACCTGTTTTCGGACCTGGCCGACTGAGCCAACCGCGCACCCGGCTTCACAGCGGTGTGCGATTTCCGGGCCAAGGGGTTGGCACGATCATTCACGCCCCCAAATACTCAGGGCAATTTCAGGCAGGCTGACAAAAGGAACGCGGCATGAGCTTTGACTATGATCTTTTCGTCATTGGAGGCGGCTCGGGCGGTGTCCGCGCGGCGCGTGTGGCGGCGGGCGAAAACGGCGCCAAGGTCGCGCTGGCCGAAGAGGACCGCTATGGCGGAACCTGCGTGATCCGCGGCTGCGTTCCCAAAAAGCTGATGGTGTTCGCCAGCGAATACGCGGGAATGGTCGAGGACGCTCGTGCCTATGGTTGGGATATTCAGCCGGGCGCTTTCGACTGGCCGCAGTTCCGCGGCAAGCTGCATGCCGAACTCGACCGGCTGGAAGGCATCTACCGCAATATCCTCAAAAACAACGGCGTCGAAACCTTTGACCAGCGCGCGAAATTGGTCGATCCGCATACGGTCGAACTGGCCGACGGAATTCGCAAGACGGCCAAGCACATCCTGATCGCCACCGGCGGGCGACCGGTTGTGCCGGAATTCCCCGGTTCAGATCTGGCCATCACCTCGAATGAAATCTTCCACCTTGAGAAGCTGCCCGAGACCATGCTGATCGTGGGCGGCGGCTATATCGCCTGTGAATTCGCCGGGATCATGAACAGCCTGGGCGTCAAGACCACGCAGTTCTATCGCGGCGCGCAAATCCTGCGGGGGTTCGACGACGAGGCGCGCGGGCTGATCTGCGAAGAGATGTGCCAAAACGGGATCGACGTGCATCTGGGCACCAATGTGCTCGAAATGAAAAAGCAGGGCGACAAGATCTGGGTCAAGGCGACCAACGGGTCTGAACAACTTTTCGATGTTGTTATGTATGCCACGGGCCGGGCGCCAAATGCGGATGATCTGGGCCTTGAGGCGCTGGGCGTCGAACGTGGCCGCAAAGGGCAGATTGTCGTGGACGAATACAGCCAGACCGCGGTGCCCTCGATCTATGCCATCGGGGACGTGACCGACCGGGTAAACCTGACGCCGGTCGCCATCCGCGAGGGCATGGCTTTTGTCGAGACCGTATTCAAGGGCAACCCCACCCCGGTGGATCATGAGCTGATCCCGACCGCGATCTTTACCCAGCCCGAGATGGGAACCGTGGGCCTGAGCGAGGAGCAGGCCGCCGAGCAGGAGCCGATCGAGGTCTACGCGACCTCGTTCAAGCCGATGCAGAAGGCGTTCGCGGGCGGCACGCAACGGGTGTTGATGAAGCTGATCGTCAGCCAGGCCACCCGCAAGGTGCTGGGCTGTCACATTGTCGCCCCCGGCGCGGGCGAAATGATCCAGTTGGCGGGCATCGCGGTCAAAATGGGCGCGACAAAGGAAGATTTCGATCGCACGGTTGCGGTTCATCCGGTGATGGCCGAAGAACTGGTAACCATGCGGCAACCCGTGCGTACCGCTTGATTTGCAAGCGCGCGCACACAGGTTACAAGTGATCCCGTAAGCACACGGGCCAAAACAAGGGAAATGAAACACATGGCGGGCAACAGCGGAGGCCCCTGGGGGGGCGGAGGCTCATCCGGTGGCGGAGGAAACCGGGGAAACAATGGGGACGGGCGACGCCCGCCCGAAGGCGACGGGCCGCAGATCCCCGAGATCGACGAGTTGATGAAAAAAGGCCAGGAGCAGCTGCGCGTGCTGATGGGCGGGCGCGGCGGCGGTGGCCGAGGCGGCAACGGATCCGGTCAGGGCGGCGGTGGCGGCCCGGCGATTACCAAGGGCACGATCCTGTTGGGCGGGGTTGCCGCCTTGGTTCTGTGGGGTTTTGCCAGCGCCTATACGGTCAAGCCCGAAGAGCAGTCGGTTGAGCTGCTGTTCGGTCGCTTTACCGGAATCGGCACCGAAGGCCTGAACTTTGCCCCGTGGCCTGTCGTCACGGCCGAAGTCATCCCGGTGAAGGTCGAACAGACCGAAACCATCGGATCTGGCGGTCGCGGTTCGGACGCCGGTCTGATGCTGACGGGCGACGAAAATATCGTCGATATCGATTTCCAGGTGGTCTGGAATATCTCGAATCCTGCGGACTACCTGTTCAACCTGCGCGACCCGAAACAAACTATCCAGGCCGTGTCTGAGTCGGCCATGCGCGAGATCATCGCGCAGTCGGACCTCGCGCCGATCCTGAACCGCGACCGTGCTATCATCGCCGAACGGCTTGAGGAACTGATCCAGTCGACTCTGGACAGCTACAACTCGGGTATCAACATCGTCCGTGTGAACTTTGACGGCGCCGACCCACCGGAACCGGTAAAGGATGCCTTCCGCGAGGTTCAGTCGGCTGGACAGGAACGCGACCGGCTGGAGAAGCAGGCCGATGCCTATGCGAACCGGGTTTTGGCCGGCGCGCGTGGTGAAGCCGCGCAGGTGCTGGAAGAGGCCGAAGGCTATCGGGCACAGGTCGTGAACGAAGCTCAGGGTGAGGCCAGCCGGTTTGGCGCGGTTCTCGAAGAATACTCGAAAGCTCCGGATGTGACCCGCAAACGTCTGTACCTTGAACGGATGGAGCAGGTTCTGGGCGACGTGGACAAGATCATCTTGGATGACAGCGCAACAGGCCAGGGGCAGGGCGTCGTGCCTTATCTGCCGCTGAACGAACTGCGCCGCAACTCGGGTGAGGGGAACTAAGACATGCGTAAATCAACCTTTCTCCTACCTGCCATTTTCGTGGTTATTGTGATCGCCCTCTCAGCGATCTTCATCGTGGACGAGCGTGAAAAAGCGCTGGTTCTGCAATTCGGTCGCGTGATCGACGTCAAGGAAGACCCGGGCCTGGCCTTCAAGATTCCGGTCATTCAGGAGGTCGTGCGCTACGATGACCGTATTCTAAGCCGCGAGGTCGGGCCGCTGGAAGTCACGCCGCTGGATGACCGCCGCCTGGTGGTCGACGCCTTCGCGCGCTATCGGATCACCGATGTGCGGCAGTTCCGTGAGGCCGTGGGTGCCGGTGGCATCGACACAGCGGAGCAGCGTCTGGATTCGATCCTGCGCGCCAAAACCCGCGAGGTTCTGGGTTCGGTAAGCTCGAATGACATTCTCAGCTCGGACCGGGCGGCGCTGATGCTGCGCATTCGCAACGGCGCGATCGCCGAGGCCCGCGATCTGGGCCTTGAGGTGATCGACGTTCGCCTGAAACGTACCGACCTGCCGCAGGCCAACCTCGAAGCGACCTTTGCCCGGATGCGCGCCGAGCGGGAACGCGAGGCGGCCGACGAAGTGGCGCGCGGTGAAGAAGCTGCACAGCGGATCCGTGCCCAGGCTGACCGGACCGTGGTCGAACTGGTCTCCGAGGCCCGCCGTGAGGCGGAGATCGTTCGCGGTGAGGCTGATGCCGAACGGAACGCGATCTTTGCGGAAGCTTATGGCAAGGACCCGGAGTTCTTCGAGTTCTACCGCTCGCTTTCGGCCTATGAGAACGCTCTGAAAGGCGGCAACAGCTCGCTGGTGCTCAGCCCGGATTCCGAGTTCTTCAACTACCTCGGATCTCCACAAGGCCGTTCGGCGCCCGCCGCGCCGGCCTCCCAGTAATGGGTATGATCCTGCTGGCCTTCGGGCTGGTGTTGATTGTCGAGGGGCTGGCCTATGCGCTGGCCCCTTCGCTTGTCGAGCGGATGCTTGAGGCCTTGCGCAGCATTCCCGAGCCGGCCCGCAGACTGGTCGGACTTCTGTGTGTGGTCAGTGGCTTCGTCCTGTTGTGGACGGCCAATCGGCTGGGGTTTTGATCGGCCGAAGTAAACTGGCAGTGAATTCCTCAACTTCCCGAGTTGCGGGCGGTCACAAACTGACTACATTGTTTCCCAGCAAGCTGCTCAGGCAGCCACCAACAGAACAATGTCGACAAGGAGAGACCAAGTGCAGGCAGTAGCACGCAGTGTATCCGTCCGCCGGGACGATGTGGTGACGATGGCGCGGCTTTTATGGCTGGCCTTTGCCGCGGTTTCCCTTTTGTTGCTCCAGACGTTGGCTGCACAGGCCCGTCAGGAAAGCCTGGCGCCGCTGGTCAACCGGATCAGCCCGGCCGTGGTCAACATCACCACGACGACCCTGATCGAGGGGCAGTCGGGCGCGCAGGGGATCGTTCCCGAGGGTTCCCCGTTCGAGGACTTTTTCCGCGAGTTCCAGGACCGCAATGGCGACCAGGACAATCGCCCGCGCCGCAGCAATGCCTTGGGATCGGGGTTCGTGATTTCCGAGGATGGCTACATCGTCACCAACAATCACGTCATCGCAGAGGCGGATGAAATTCTGATCGAGTTCTTCCCCGGCGATGGTCAGCCGGTAAAAGAGCTGCCGGCCAAGGTCATCGGAACGGATGAGAAAACGGACATTGCGTTGCTCAAGGTCGAGGCGTCGGGTCCGCTGAAATACGTCACTTTTGGCGACAGCGACACAGCGCTTGTAGGGGACTGGGTGGTTGCCATGGGCAACCCGCTGGGGCAGGGGTTTTCGGTATCTGCCGGGATCGTGTCGGCGCGCAATCGCGAGCTCAGCGGTTCCTATGACGACTATATCCAGACGGATGCGGCCATCAACCGGGGCAACTCGGGCGGTCCTCTGTTCAACATGGACGGTCAGGTCATCGGTGTGAACACCGCGATCTTGTCGCCGAATGGCGGGTCGATCGGTATCGGGTTCTCGATGGCGTCGAACGTGGTGTCCAAGGTTGTCGATCAGTTGCGGGAATTCGGCGAAACCCGCCGCGGCTGGCTGGGTGTCCGCATTCAGGACGTGACCGAGGATATGGCCGAGGCGATGGGCCTGGACAAGCCGGGCGGCGCGCTGATCAGCGATGTGCCGGACGGACCTGCCAAAGAAGCGGGTCTGCTCGCAGGGGATGTGATTCTCAGCTTTGATGGTGTCGAAGTGAAGGACACGCGTGGATTGGTGCGGCAGGTCGGTGAGACGCCGGTCGGCAAGTCCGTGCGCGTGGTCGTTCAGCGGGACGGCAGCACTCAGACCGTGCTTGTCACTCTGGGGCGTCGCGAGGATGCCGAGCGTGCGGAAACCGGCGATGATGATGGTGCGGAAGAGGCGCCGCTGGACGAAAATGCCGACATTCTTGGCCTGACGATTTCGCCGCTGACCGACACGTTGCGCGAAGATCTGGGTCTGGACGCGGACGCGGATGGTCTGGTTGTGACGGATGTGGATGAAGCCTCCGAAGCCTACGCCAAGGGCCTGCGGGCAGGCGACCTGATCACCGAGGCTGGTCAGCAGAAAGTGTCGTCGATCTCCGATCTCGAGGATCGGATGGACGAGGCTCGGGAGGCAGGGCGCAAGTCGCTGCTGCTGCTGGTGCGCCGCGGTGGCGATCCGCGCTTCGTCGCGCTGAGCCTCGAAGAGTAGGGCAGCCAGTTTGGTCAACATGATCGGCCGGGGCAGATGCTCCGGCCGATTTTCGTTTTGGCTGCATGAATCAAAAGAGCCACACGCCGGGGAGGCGCGTGGCTCTGGTGCAGGGAGATGCCAGTGGACAGATATCGGGGATGATACTCTGGCACCCTACGGTAACAATTCATTACCTAATAGAAGCGAATCCCGTTGTATGTGAAGCGGATCACATCCGGGTCATTTTCCGGGCAGCAGGTCAGATCAGATCGGATTCGGCGAGTTGGCGCAGGGCGTCAAAGTCGTGGATCTGCAGCCCACCGCGTGAAGCCTCGACCACGTTCGAGCGTTTCCACGTCGAGATCGTCTTGGATACTGCCTCGCGCGTCGCGCCGACGAATTCCGCTAGCTCGCTCTGCGACAGGGCGATGCGTTCGGACGGCGCGTCCTGCTGGTTGGCCAGAAGCAGAAGCTTTCGCGCAAGTCGCACAGGCATCGGCAGGAATACCTGCTCGTTCAACTGCGCCCCCATCCAGCGCATGCGCAGTCCGGCCAGCCGGATCATGTCCTCGGCCAGTTCGGGGTGCTTGCGGATTTGTTCCATCAGATCCTTGCGGCGCACGCGCAGTACACGCGACGGCTCGGCTGCGGTGATGGTGGCGGTGCGCGGGCCGCTGTCGAAGAGGGCGATTTCGCCGAACACTTCGCCCGGGCGCATCAGGCTGAGCGCCAACTTGCGCCCGCTCATGGCCAGGAAGGACACCTCCAAAGCGCCTTCCAGCAAGGCATAGAGGGCGTCCCCCTCGTCGCCTTGTTCGAACAAGACCTCGCCGCGGTCCAGCGAGACAGAAGTGGCTAGCGCAGTGAGCATATCACGAAGCCGGTCTGAAGCTTCGGACAGGAACCCGCTGTTCGGAAAGGCGGTCATGGAAGACACGGTTCTCCGGATGAGTGGTGTGGGTGGTTTCCCAGCTTTCCACAGCTTTGGAGCTAAGCCAAGGATTTTATCCGGTTTTCCGAAGGTTTCCCCAAGGTTCGCCGGCCCGTGTCAGGAACGCATTACTGCTTGTCCGGATCGTCCATATAGCTTTGCAGAATGCTGAATTGCAGCATCAGGAACCCCATCAAAGCGATCGGAAAGCCGAATGTTTCGATCTTGACCCACAGATCGGTGGACAGGGTGCGCCAGACCAGTTCATTGGCCACCGCCAGCACGGCGAAACATGCGCACAGGCGGCGGGTCAGGATCATCCAGCCCTCGTGGCGCATGGGCAGCATCTCGTCCAGAACATAGGCGAGGTAGGATTTGCCCTGCAGCAGGCCTATGCCCAGCATCAGCGAGAAGAACCCGTAGACCAGCGTGGTCTTCATCTTGAAGAACCGCTCGTCGTTGAACCAGGCGGTCAGGCCACCGAAAAAGATGACCATGATGGCGGTGAAGATCTGCATCCGGCTGAGCTTGCCGGTCACGTACCACAAGATACCCATCGCCCCCAGCATCAGCGGAACGAAGATGATGGTGGCCACGATGAAGCCGGAATATTCCGTGCCGCCAATCAGAAAGCTGTCGTCGCGCAGGCGCAGGTAGATGAAGAAGAAGGCCAGCGGTGGTCCCAGTTCCAGCACCTGTTTCAGAAACGGATTGATCTCTTTCTTGTCTGCCATGCCTGTCGTCCTGCTGTTCACCCGCCCATTTCAACTATTACCGCGCCCAATGCAATCAATGCCATCAGGATAATGCGCCGAGGCCCCACGGTCTCTTTCAGGGCCAGCCAGCCGATCAGGGCGGCAAAGACGGTCGAGGTTTCGCGCAGCACTGCGGCTTCGCCAACCTTGTCCAGCCGGGTGGCCAGCATGATCGCTCCGAAAGACATGGGGGCGATCAGCCCGCCTGCAAGCCCCCGCAGCATCAACGGCCCGATTGCCGGGCGGTGAACCATCGCCCGCCAGCGCAGGAAGGCGTAGATCGGCATTGTCGCCCCGTCGATCATGAAGAACCAGGCCAGAAAGGTGAACGGATCGGCCGTGGCGCGGATGCCGTAGGCGTCATAGGTTGTGTAGAGCGCCACGAAGAGGCCGGTTGCGACCGCAAGGGCCAATGCGATGCCCAAAGTCTCGCGGTTGGTTTCAAGGAAGCGGAAATTGTAGGCAGCCAATCCGAAGATACCGGTCAGCAGCACGGCAACGCCCAGCCATTGGGTCGGCGAGAAGGTTTCATTGAACAGAAGATAGGCGCCGATGACGGTGAACAGCGGGCCGGTGCCGCGCACCACCGGGTAGACCACGGTGTAGGACCCTTTGGTGTAGGCCATCGCCTGCAGCGTCTTGTAGGCGACATGGATCAGCCAGACCACGGCGAATATCGGCCACATGAAGGGTTCGGGCCAGGGCACGACGAAGAACGCAAAGGGCGCAGCCATCAGGCAATAGCAGGCGTCGATCGCCCCGCGCGACAGCCAGGGGTCGTGCCGACCCTTCTGCAGCGCGCCAAAAACTGCGTGCAGGAAGGCCGCCATCAGGGCGAGACCAAGGGCCAGCCTGTGTCCGGCCTCGGTGCCTTCGAGGGAGATCAGCCAGTCGCTCACGCTGAGGGTCTTTCGCTGGTGGAGAGGCTGGGGGTTTTCCACCCCCAGACCCCCGAGGATATTTGGGGCCAGATGAAGGTCAGTTGGGGTCGAGCCCTGTCAGGGCGGCGGCGAATTCCTCGGGGTCGAAAGGGGCCAGATCGTCGATCTGTTCGCCGACGCCGATGGCGTGGATCGGCAGGCCGAACTTATCGGCCAGCGCCACCAGAACGCCGCCCTTGGCCGTGCCGTCGAGCTTGGTCATCACAAGGCCCGAGACATCGGCCAGCTTGCGGAAGGTTTCCACCTGGCTGAGCGCGTTCTGGCCGGTGGTGGCGTCGAGCACCAGCAGCGTGTTGTGGGGCGCGGTCTCGTCGATTTTGCGGATGACGCGGACGATCTTGGCCAGTTCCTCCATCAGGTCGGCGCGGTTCTGCAAGCGGCCGGCAGTGTCGATCATCAGCAGGTCGGCGCCTTCGGCTTGCGCCTTGGTCAGGGCGTCGAAGGCAAGCGAGGCGGGGTCGGAGCCTTCGGGCGCGGTCAGGACCGGCACGCCGGCCCGGTCGCCCCAAACCTGCAGCTGTTCCACGGCGGCGGCGCGGAAGGTGTCGCCCGCGGCGATGACCACCTTTTTGCCGGCGGCCTTGAACTGGCTGGCCAGCTTGCCGATCGTCGTGGTCTTGCCGGACCCGTTGACGCCCACCACCAGAACCACCTGAGGGCGCTTGGGGTAGAGGGGCATCGGTTTGGCGACCGGCTCCATCACGCGGGCGATTTCGTGCGCCAGCAGTTGCTTGATTTCCGGGGTCGAGAGTTTGCGGCCATAACGCCCCTCGGCCATGTTGGCGGTGACGCGCAGGGCGGTATCGACACCCATGTCCGACGCGATCAGCAGTTCCTCGAGCTGTTCGAGCATGTCGTCGTCCAGCGTGCGGCGCACCACCGGCCCGGCATCGCCGCGACCGAAGAGACGCCCGATCAGGCCCTTGGATTGCGCCTGTTCCGGCAATTCCGGCGGCGGCGGGGCGGGCGTCGGATCGGTCGGCTCGGGCGAGGGTGTCTCGACCGGTTGCGGCGTGGGCGCGGGTTCGGGGATTTCCGGGACGGGTTGCGGCTCGGGCTCGGGCTGGGGAATCACCGGGTCAGGGGCGGTAGTTTCTTCGCCGCCGTCCTCGACGATTGCCTCAAGCCCCTGTTCGAGGCGGGACGAGGATTTGAACAGCCGGTCCTTGAGCTTGGTAAAAAACGCCATCTTGGTCTCCGCAGGTGTTCCCTTCACCTAATGCGGAATGGCGGCAGTTGCAAAGGGTCAGGTGAAGGCGAGGAAAAAGCCGAACTGCGCACCCCAGTAGAGCGGCCAGACCAGATAGGGCGTCAGTCGCAGGGCCGGGTGTCCGGGCGGCAGCAGGAACCTTTCGGTTGCCAGAATCAGGTCCGAGGCGATGAAGGCCATCGCGGCCGGTAAAGCCCATCGCAGCGCCCCGGCCTCGGGCAGGGCCAAGACGGTGATGCCCATACCCAGAATGATCGGGATATAGGCCAGGACAGGTCCGCGCAGATCACCGGCCCGCTGGGCCAGCAGCGTGGCCATCACGATCCCCAGAATGACCAGCGTCCAGGCGTATCCGGGTTTGTCCAGGATCAGGGCGGTGTCGCTTGCCTGATGGGTCAGGAACAAGGCGATGTAAACCAGGTGCCCGGCGGCGAACGCCCCGATGCCCGCCATGAAGGTGCCGTCGGTCTCACGCGATAGAAGGGCGTCGCCCAAGGCGCAGAGAGACAGCGCGAGGATCAGAAGCAGAGGGCCGGACTGCACCGCCGCCTCGACCGCCAGCAGGGCGACGCTGGCGGTTTTCAACGCCGTGCGTAGCAGACTGGCCGGACGGGCCGTCAGGGCCAGGTAGGCCAGGGCACAGGCCAGCGCTGCGAGTACGAGTATCGTCATGTCCTGCCTTCCGATGGCACCGATGCAATGCAGTGTCGCCGCGAACTGAGTTTACGCTCAACCCATAACGTTGGGGCAGGGCGTTCCAAGATTGGCGCGCGGCCGTGGCATCTGCCAGAATGAAACGATGTGGATACGTTCGTTGATTCTCGGATCTTTGCTGGCCCAGCCGGTCGTCGCGCAGTCTCTGTCAGGGGCGGAATTCGATGCCTACACGCGCGGTAAAACCCTGTTCTACGACTTTGGTGGAACGACTTATGGCGTCGAACGGTATTTACCCAACCGGCGCGTGGTCTGGTCGTTTCTGGATGGCGACTGCAAGGAGGGCATCTGGTACGAACAGAACGGCCAGATTTGCTTTGTTTACGAAGACCGCACCGACCCGCAATGCTGGGTCTTTACCCGCTCGTCCCAGGGGTTAATCGCGCAGTTCGAGGGCAACCCCGAAGCCACCGAACTGTACGAAGCAGCCGACGTCGACGAAGATATGATCTGTTACGGACCCGAGGTCGGCGTCTGAACGTGGGTCTTCGTCAGAACAACGATCCTTGATCCGGGGCCGGTGGCTTGGACGGTTTCTTGGCGGTCGGGGTTGTCCCGGACAGCGGTTCGGTCTTCAATTCTCCATCGGCAAACTCGATGGTCAGTGCAGCGTGCTTGCTGGCTTGCGCCTTTGTGGTGACCACGCCGCTTTCGGAATGCACCACGGCGTAGCCGCGTTGAAGCGTGGCTTTGTAGCTGAGCGTCTCGCGCAACCGGTCAGTCGCATCTAGTTGCTGGCGGAGCCGGTCCACCCGCAGAGTCTGCGCGGCCGTCATGCGCTGGGCCAGTTGGTTGACTCGGTCGCGCTGCTGCTGGATGTCGCGTTGGATCGGGCGGATCGACAGGCGCGAGGACAGGTTGCGCAGCGTGTCGCGCCGCGCGGCCACGAGGTTGCGCAACGTTGACGGGCGCAGGTGCCCCGACAGTTCCACCACCTGCAAGCGGCGGTTCTGCACACCGCGTTGCAACGCCGGGGCCAGACGATCGGCAATAAGGTCCAGTCGCTGGCGCGGCCCGTCTAGCAGGGTCTCGGGGCGCGGCAAGGCGCGCGATAGATCGCGCAGGCGTTGCGCCCGGCGTTGTACCGCGTCGGTGGCCGCGCGGGACAGGCGCGCGCCCTGTTCGCCGGTCCAGGCCAGCAGCTCCATCCGCACCGGCACCGCCAGTTCGGCGGCGGCTGTGGGGGTCGGCGCGCGGCGGTCCGAGACATAGTCGACCAGGGTTGTGTCTGTTTCGTGCCCCACAGCCGAGATCAGCGGGATCTCGGACGCGGCGGCCGCGCGGGCCACGATTTCCTCGTTGAAACCCCACAGATCCTCGATCGAGCCACCGCCACGGGCGACGATGATCAGGTCGGGGCGGGGCAGTGCGCCGCCGGGTGTCAGGCGGTTGAAACCCTGGATGGCGTTGGCGACCTCGGCCGCGCAATTGGCGCCCTGCACGGCCACGGGCCAGATCAGCACCTTGCGCGGGAAGCGGTCGCGCAGCCGGTGCAGGATGTCGCGGATCACCGCGCCCGAGGGCGAGGTGACGACTCCGATGATCTGCGGCAGGAAGGGCAGGGGTTTCTTGCGCTCGGGCGCGAACAGGCCCTCGGACTCGAGCTGTTTCTTGCGTTTTTCCAGCAGCGCCATCAGCGCGCCTTGCCCGGCTACGGCCACCTCGTCGACGTTCAGGTTGTATTTCGACTGCGCGCCAAATGCGGTCAGGCGGCCCGTGACGACGACTTCGAGCCCCTCTTCCGGCACCACCGACAGGCCCGCGATCTGGCCCTTCCACGTGGTGCAGGCCAGCACGTTCCGGTCGTCCTTGATGTCATAATACAAATGCCCCGAGCGCGCCTTGAACACGCGCCCGACCTCGCCCCGCACGCGGATTCGGCCAAATGTGCCTTCCAGCGTGCGTTTCACCTCGCCCGAGATCTCGGACACGGTGTATTCGGGGGTATTCTGGCCGGGAATCGGATCGTCAAGCAGGTCGGACATTTCAGCGCCTTGTTTCGGTTGCCCGCGCAGCTTAGAACGCCGCGCAGGCAAGGCCAAGCAGATCGGAGACTTTCATGAACATCCTCATTCTCGGCAGCGGCGGGCGCGAACACAGCCTGGCCTGGGCGGTGATGCAGAACCCCAAATGCGACCGCCTGATCGTGGCGCCCGGTAATGCCGGGATCGCGCAGATCGCCGATTGTGCCGCGCTGGATATCGAGAATGGCGGCGCAGTGGTCAGTTTCGCCGAGGAAAACGCGATTGATTTCGTGATCGTCGGCCCCGAGGCGCCCTTGGCCGCCGGGGTGGCCGACCGGCTGCGCGAGGCGGGCATTCTGGTGTTCGGCCCCTCGGCCGAGGCAGCGCGGCTGGAGGCCTCGAAAAGTTTCACCAAGGAGATCTGCGATGCGGCCGGTGCACCGACCGCCGCCTATGCCCGGTTCACCGAGGCCGAGCCGGCCAAGGCCTACATCCGTCAGCAGGGCGCGCCGATCGTGGTCAAGGCTGACGGTCTGGCCGCTGGCAAGGGCGTGATCGTGGCGATGGACGAGGCGACCGCGCTGGAGGCCGTGGACGACATGTTCGGCGGCGCTTTCGGCGGAGCCGGGGCCGAGGTGGTGATCGAGGAGTTCATGGACGGCGAAGAAGCCTCGCTGTTTGTACTGTGTGACGGCGAGAACATACTGTCGGTCGGCACCGCGCAGGACCACAAGCGCGTGGGCGAAGGTGATACCGGTCTGAACACCGGGGGCATGGGCGCCTATTCTCCGGCTCCGGTTCTGAGTTCTGAGATTGAGGAGCGGGCGATGGAACAGATCGTGCGCCCGACGATGGCCGAGATGGCCCGGCGCGGCACGCCGTTTCAGGGGGTGCTGTATGCCGGGCTGATGATCAAGGACGGGCAGCCGAGGCTGGTGGAATACAACGTGCGCTTTGGCGACCCGGAATGTCAGGTGCTGATGATGCGGTTGGGGGCGCAGGCGCTGGACCTGATGCATGCGGCGGCCGAGGGACGGTTGGACGAGGCGCGGGTCAACTGGGCCGACGATCACGCCTTGACCGTGGTGATGGCCGCGCAGGGCTATCCCGGGGCATATGAAAAAGGCAGCGTGATCCAGGGGCTGGATGACTTGCCCGAGGACAGCAGCTATATGGTTTTTCACGCAGGCACCAAAGCGCAGGACGGGCAGATTGTGGCCTCAGGGGGCCGGGTTCTGAACGTGACGGCGCGTGGAGCAACATTGCAGGAGGCGCGTGACAACGCTTACGCAATGGTCGAGGCCATCGATTGGCCGGGCGGCTTCTATCGGCGCGATATCGGGTGGCGGGCGCTTTGACGGTTTAAGGGCCCGCAGGTAAAGAGGGCCTCGGGATTTCTTGACCAGATGAACCCCGGATCAGCAGTTCAGCGCGCTTATAAGGGCTTGTCGGTTTTTCA
>NZ_JBXWSK010000024.1:0-45119 GCF_059613385.1 Ruegeria sp. BHSA162 | reverse complement strand
GACCAACCCAAAGTGTCGCGGGATGGAGCAGCCCGGTAGCTCGTCAGGCTCATAACCTGAAGGTCGCAGGTTCAAATCCTGCTCCCGCAACCAAAACAGTCCAACAAAACACCGAACGAGCCGCCCAAGGGCGGCTTTGTTCGTTCTCCACCGCCCGTTTCGCGCCAACCCAACAATCGCCGACATACAAAAGGCATACAAAAGGAAAGAAACACGCAAAATGCGCGATCGGATCTCCCAAGACGTAGGCTACGACCGACAAACGAACTGCCGAGCCACGTCAGGGATCAGTCAGACTGCGTACACCCTTACACGCGCGCTTTTTCAAATGCGGCCCAAGCGACTTCAAATTTCTCGAAGTTGAAGCCGGGTTCAGAAGCCGCATTCAGAATTATTCGTTCGGTTTCAAAGAGTTTCAGAATGGCGTGTTCGATCCGATCAATCAGATCAGCAGGTACGACAACAGCACCATGCCGGTCCGCATGGATGAGATCAGATGGATTGACCGTCAGGCCGAAGATCGAAACAGGCGTGTCGATTTCTCGGACGTGAACGAAACCATGGCTGGGCCCGATAGAGCCGGCGATGACCGGGAATCCTTGCTGCATGTCACCAAGGTCCCGCATGACCCCGTTGGTGAGTGCGCCGGCCATTCCGAACCCTTTGTGCACAGACGTATTGATTTCGCCCCAATAGGCGCCGATGCAAGAGGGGAAATCGACATCCTCAACCACTGCAACAGAGGGAGCCGGGGCCTCGGCCATGTATCTGTAATAGTCCATTCGCCGCTGCCTGATGACTTCTGGCGCTTCGGAGGGCGGCTGCACCGCAGCGATCTTGGCTGTACGGGCAAATCCGACGATTGCGCCCTCGGACGGGGCCGAGCAGAACATCGTACCACGCGTGAATTGGTCAAACCCGCGCTTGCCTTGTGCCATCTCGATGCCGTTGCAGACTGTGGGTGTGTCGACCTTGCGTAGCAAGGCAAGTAGGGACGGTGTCATGGAACCTCCAACCAACGGCGCAACGCCGCTGTGGTTTCCTGGGGTCGCTCGAGGGTGGGTAGGTGCCCCGCACCGATTACGACCTCCAGCGTGCTGTTTCCGAGAAGCTTGTGCATCAGTTCGTGCCGCTCCAACGGACATAGTCTGTCATCCTCGCCGCATAGAACGAGGCTTGGACCTTGATAAGCGGACAAGGTGTCCGTTTGATCCGGGCGGCCCATGAGTGCGATGGACTGGCGAAGAAAGACCTCGGGGCCCAGATCGGCTGCCATGGCCATGCAAAGGTCAAGAATTGCGCCCTGCCGAGGGCCATCGGCCAGATAGTTCGGCTTCAACTCGTCACGCATGACCTGCCGCAATCCACCTTGGCGCACGGCCTCCATCTGCGGACCGCGCCGGGCTTTGACCTCGTTTGCTTCGGCCAGAGGGTTCGTGTCCAGGAGTGCCAGCCGTTCAACACGTTCTGGCGCCTGGCGCAGGACCTCCATGGCAACGATCCCGCCCATGGAAAGTCCCGCAAGGGCAAACATCGGCGGCGCGTGGCTCAGTACATCGGCGGCCATTGCCTCGACGCTGTCCTGGGCGCTCAGCGGATGGGTCATCAACGGCACCCGTCCGGACAGGGCCTCGATTTGCGGCCCGAACAGTCGGGCATCGCACATCATTCCGGGAAGAAGAACCAGGGGCGTCATGCCGATGCCAATCTGGCACCTTCGGCCAGGGAGGCCAGCTTGGCATAGGCGATGTCCGGGTCGACCGCACCGAAGCCGGCAAATGTACCAAACCCGCAGTCACTCCCGGCGATGACCCGATCCGGCCCGACGATGTTGGTGAACCGCTCGATGCGTTGCCGCACCAGCTCGGGGTGTTCGATGAAATTCGTTGTCGTGTCTACGACGCCGGGCACAAGGATCTTGTCGTCCGGGATTTCGCTCTTGCGATCCCGGAAGACGGTCCACTCATGGGCGTGGCGCGGGTTCGACGTTTCAAACAGAACATAGCGGGATTTGGTTGCCATCAGGGTCGTGAACACCTGATCCATCGCAATGTCGCAGCAATGCGGGCCTTCGTAGTTCCCCCAGCAGATATGCACCCGGACCTGATCCTGCGGGACATTCTGCAGCGCGTGGTTCAGGGCTTCGACATGCATCTCGGCGATCGCGATGAATTCGGCGTCGGAAAGGTCAGCGAACAGCATGTGCCGGGAAAGGGCCAGATCGGGGCAGTCCAACTGAAGATCCAGTCCCGCTGCGACGATCGTTTCATATTCCTGCTTCATCGCATCCGCGAGCGCGGCCAAATAGGCTTCACGGCTGGGGTAGTGGGCGTTCTGCAGAAACAGAGAAATCACCCCGGGCGAGGCGGCGTTCATGAAGCCACGATCGACTCCGTGCTCAGCCATTGCCTGCTTGAGGTTGCGGATATCCTTGTTCAGTTCGTCTTGGCCTTTCGAGCGAACGTCGCCCGTGCATTGCGGCCGGGCGTATTGGGGTGTGCCCCCTTCGTTGGCAAGACGTTGCAAAAAACTGGGAAACATCTTCAGGTCCGCGGGGGCATTCCGTGGACTGTCCCCCGAGAAACCTGTGTAGCGGTCCTTTACGTATGTCGCGTACGAGATTTTTGAGGTCTCTCCGTCGCTGACGATGTCCACACCGGCCTCGACCTGACGCCGAACCGTTTCAGACACGGCCTTGGTCATGCAACTGTCGAACGCATCGGCGTCATAGGGCTCGTGCCGCTCGCGCGTAAAGATGAAGTCGACAACTTCCTGGGATCGGGGCAGAGACCCCACATGGGTGGTAAGTATCTTTGTCATGCGGGGTCCTTTCTTGATCAGTTGCCGGTCCAGGTTGCGCCAGCAGGATCGTCGGTCGCGGTGATGCGGTACAACCCGGCCGTTCCGGTCATGGATGGAGTGATGGTATAGGCTTCGCCGGGCAGCACCAGCACAGTATCCCCGCCCGAAATCGTGGTTTCGACATCCTCGACAGTGACCCGCCAATGGCCGCTTGCCGGCATCAGCACGACGGGCTTGGCCGATTTGGTGGGGTCTTGAACACCTGAGCCACGGGTCAGGAAGTCGACCTCAAAGCCGGGCTTGTCCTTGATCAGACCGTTTTCACCGATCACCTTGGCGGGTTTGTCGGCCGCCAGCGCCATCAGGTCCCAGTAGCGTGCCACGTATTTTCCAATCACGGCTTCGACCGGCACTTCGGGATAGGATTTCAGCTGCTCCTCGGTCAGCAAGGGCATAGGCCGGACGTTGTGCGGGAGGTCCTGGCCCTTCTTGCTATCGTAGAGCACGCCGTTGTCACCCAGCATCAACCCATGCGCCCGGGCGTCTTCAATGACCTGAGGTGCCCAGGTTACGCCGCCGCCGGCATCGTCACCGCCCAGAATGGACATGATCATCCCGTAGTCGTCGCCCACGTTCTCGAACCCGCGGAAAATGCCGGTAGGAATGTTGAAGATGTCACCTTCCTCGGCAATGAACTCGCCCGCCGTGCCATAGCGACCCCAGAAAAACCGCCAGCGGCCCTTGGCGACAAAAAAGACCTCGGCCGTCGTATGGCTGTGCAGCGAGTTGCGGCATTTGGGCGGCTGGCCGGCGGCCCCGATATTGAAGCCGATCTTGTCGGTAATATGAACGTGCTGATCCGGCGACTCCGAAACACCGCCGCCGATGATGGTAAAGTTCTCTTTCTGATCGCTGCCCGGCGTGTGGGCATCAATGAAGGCCGTCTTGCACGGCTTGAGCTCTCCATAACGGACGATGCGTGATGCGATGGTTGATTGTGTCATGGTACTGGTTCCGGATTATGCGTTTGAGGGAATGGTCGGCAGATGCTCGATCACGTTCCCGGAGGCCGCAAATTCAGGCGGCGCGCTCGAAGGCTTTGCCGGAATAGGTGAAAGCGCCGGCTTGCACCGGTCTCGCGCAGGCCACAGGCCAGAACACGATATTCGATCGGAGCGAGCATTCAGACCTCTGTGCCCTGCAGAAGGATCTGCTTCCAGACCGAGGTTTCATCAAACAGGGTGTATTCGCGGCGCAGCTTGGGCTGGCCACTGATCAGTTCACCGAATTCGGCATGGCTGATGCCCAGAACATAGACCTGCGCTCCGGTGGGGGCTCCAAACACCCCCCAGCCGTCATGCTTGCCCCACAGGCTCCAGCGCAGTGCGGCACGGGGTGGCATGTTGGGATCGTCGCGGCCGATCTGGTGCTCGATGCGGAACTCGGCGTTGGGGAAGCTGGCCCGCAATCCCATCCAGAACCGGTCGACCGGGTCCCAACCGTGTCCGGTGACCCCGCCGACATATTCCGACTGCACCGCGCGGTCGTATTCAGCCCCGATCGCTCCCATGTCGGCGTTCATGATCCGGGTCAGAATATCGGCATAGCGCTGGCCCCATTCATTGTCGTTGCCTCGACCCTTGTAAGGGCCGGGCTGGTCGATCTCGGGCGTCAGAGGTTTCACGCAGTTTTCCGGCCCGCCCTCGCGAGCGATCAGATCGGCTGCGTATTCCTTGGGGTCCCAGCCCATCTGGCGCACGATAGCCCCCTGATCGCGGATCAGCCATTCATCGTTGATCTGATTGTCGACCGCATGGCAATCGGCCAGAATCCGGTACCGCAGCTTGGTTCCGGTTGGTTTGCCATAGACACCTTCGGCAAGGTGCGTGGCGGTCGAGATAATGCGGTGGGAACTCAGCATCCCCTCTTCGGGCGTGCCTGACCAGATCACGTCTTCGCCCAGAAGCTGCCGGTCGGGAAACTCGGCGAGGGTCGCCATCGTCGCGCCAATGACGTTTTGATTGCCCAGCACGACCGAACCCGGTGAACGGACAACGATGTCGTCGCTGTAATATTTATGCAGCGTGGCGATCCCGCGATCTTCCCAGATTTCCTTGGTGATGCCGATGATATAGTCGGGAAAATCCCGGAATTTGGGGTCAAATCCCTTCATGTGTTCGTCCTTTTCGGGTTCCATCCCTTGGGCAACCGGGCCGAGGTTCGTACGATCAGCGGTCCGTCAATTGCCACCTTGCGGGGTTCAGAAGTCTTGGGCTCTTCGATGTGATCCAGCAGCGCGGCAACCGTTTCCGCGACCATCAGGTTCGCCCGCTGCCGAATCGTCGTCAGATTGTATGCGGGCCATCCGGCAGGGGGCACATCGTCATACCCCACGACCGAGACATCTTCGGGGATGCGCAGGCCCAGCTCAAAGCGTAGAACATCCATGACCGCCAAAGCCATGTGATCGTTGGCGACGAAAACCGCGTCAGGTCGGCGCTCCGGTGCCACGTCGAACATGGTTCGGGCCGCCGCACGGGCATTTTCGGTGTGAAACTCGCCGATCCCATGTGCAAAAAGATCGCTTCCGGCATCGCGCAGTGCGGCAAGGAAACCAGCCTCGCGGTCGCGCTGGGTCGAGGCGCCCTGCCAGCCTGCGATGTAGCCGATGCGCTGGTGCCCGCCCGCCAGCAAAAACTCGGCTACCTTGCGGCCGCCGGCATAGTTGTCCGAGGTTACTGTGGTAATGCCCTCGATATCCTGACTGCGGTTGAACAGCACCACCGGAACGCCCGCCTGCTGGCAGCGCGTGGCGATGTCCGACGACATCGGCACCGAGGCCAGAATGACCCCGTCCACCTGATAGTCGAGGATTTCCTCCATCACGTCGTCGATGTTTCCGGCCGAGCGCGAAGCCATGAAGATCAGCACGTGATAGCCATGCTCCTGCAGGCGGTTGGACAGTTTCTCCAACGCTTCGGGATAGAAGTAGTTGTCCAGATAGCCGACCACCAGGCCGATGATCCGGCTTTTGCCCGACACCATCGCCCGCGCCAGCACGTTGGGACGATAGCCCAGTTCGGCCGCCGCCTTGCGTACCTTTTCCTCGGTCTTCTTGCTGACCGAGGCGCCGGGCGTGAACACCCGACTGACCGCCGACTGGCTGACGCCGGCCAGTTGCGCGACCTGAAGCGATGTGACCTTGTCCGCCATCAGTCCGCCGTCCATCCGCCGTCGATCAGCATCGACGTGCCGGTGACCAGCCCCGAGGCGTCGGAGGCAAGATAGAGGACCGCGCCCATGATATCCTCGACCTCGCCCACGCGGTTCAGCTTGATCTTGTCCATGATCCAGGCTGCACGTTCGGGGTTGTCGAAAGTCGACTGCGTCAGCGGGGTTCGGATGAAAGTCGGGCAGACCGTGTTGATGCGCACGCCCTGCTTGCCCCATTCGATCGCCATCGCCTTGACCATGCCTTCCAGCCCGTGCTTGGTCGCACAGTACAGCGCCCGGTCGATGCCGCCGACATGGCCCATCTGGCTGGAGATATGGATAATCGAACCGGGCCGCCCGGCCGCCATCAGCGCCTTGGCCGCGTAGGCCGACAGGAAATAGGCCGAGCGTAGGTTGACACTCGCGACCGCGTCGAAATCCTCGGGCGCCGTTTCGACCGCCGGCCCGTGCCGCGCGGTTCCGGCCGAGTTCACCACCACGTCAAAGGCTTGCGCGTCGAACAGCGCCTGCAACGCGGTCAGGTCGCCCTGATCCAGCACCCGCCCCTCGGCCGACCAGCCCTGCGCCTGCAAGGCGGACACCGCTTCGTTCAGCCGCTCGGCCCCGCGCGCGGCGCAGACCACATGCGCCCCGGCCTCGGCCAGGGCGACAGCGCACCCCAATCCGATGCCCGAAGACGCGCCGGTGACCAATGCGGTCTTGCCGCTCAGCGAGAACGAAGGGGTGCGGGGCAGTTGTGTCATCAGCTCATTCCATCCGGGGTTTCAATGCGGCCCAGGTTCCGGGCCTTGTTGAATTCCCGCAGGCGGGCAAAGACGTCAACACCAAGCTGCGCATAGGCGTCCAGAAGATCGACCAGAACCCAGTTTTCGCGAAGCAGTCCGTTCTCCAGTCGCCAGAAATCGAGGCTGCGCATGGTGATCCGCTTGCCCGAGGGCGCAATGCCCATCCACCCGTCATGGGTGACGGTCTGGATCATGTTAGGCCAGCCGGTTACTGCCGCGTAATCGCCATCGCCGAAGAAATGATAAGTGATGTCATCGACATATTGCCCGCGATCCGGCATTCCGTTCAGGAACGGGATCTGGTGCCAGTTGCGGAACCCGGCATAGCCGCGCCCGGTGCCGATGCCCGAAGGCCCGTACCAGTTCATGCGCGGATGCCAGAACCGCTCCATCTCCATCACCTCGGGCCCGCCCTGCGAGGGGTGCTTTTTCAGATGTTCCAGCATGTCTATGATGTGCTGGCAGGTGGCGCGGCCCTTGTCGGCGTCATAGGGCCCCGGCACCAGACCGTCCTGCGTGGCCGGGCCCGGCACATGCCATTCGTGGCCCAGGCTGGGCGCCATCGGCCAGGCACGGGCCTGCATCATCACCTCGGGGATGTCCCACAGGGCCTGCATTTCGACGATCCGGCCGTTTTCGAACCGGTAGAACTCGTGAAACCGCATGGTCACCTGATGACCGGTCGGCGGGATGTCCAGCCAAGGACCGGTGAAAGTGCCGGTGTAGTAGCCGCCGCAGCCGACCCAATCGGCGCCGAACTCGTCCGGCCCAGCCATCACGATATAGTCGCGCCGCTCGAGGTCCGGCCAGGCATCCAGCAGGCCATTGTAGGCCAGATCGTAGAACGCCTCGCTGCCGGTGCTGTCACCGAAGGGATGGCACAGGCGGAACAGGGCGTCAGGCGCGGTCACCTGCGCGAGTGCTTCCCGCACGCCGGATTCGTCGAAATCATACATCGCCGCCCGAAGCGGCGCGATCAGCGCCTTGTGCTGCGTATGCCTGTCACTCATTCGGCGGCATCCCGGTATGGGGCCGGTGCGCCATAGGGCACGTTGATGCCGCCATAGCGGCGCACCCGCACGTTGCATTGTTCGGCATGGCCCACGAACCCTTCCAGCAGACACAGGCGCGAGCCGTACTCGCCGATCAGGGTTGCCGCCTCGTCGGTCAGGATCTTCTGATAGCTGTGGGTCTTCAGGAATTTGCCCACCCACAAACCGCCGGTGTAACGCCCAGCCTTCTTGGTGGGCAGCGTGTGGTTGGTGCCGATCACCTTGTCGCCGTTCGATACGTTGGTGCGCGGCCCCAGGAACAGCGCACCATAGCAGGTCATGTTATCCAGGAACCAGTCATCGCGGTCGGTCATGACCTGAACATGCTCCGAGGCGATCTCGTCGGCGACCTGCAGCATCTCGTCATAGCTGTCGCACAGGATCACCTCGCCATAATCCTCCCAGCTGACCCGCGCGGTGTCAGCCGTCGGCAGGATGCCCAGCAGGCGGTCGATCTCGGACAGGGTCTCTTCGGCCAGCTTGCGCGAATTGGTGACCAGAACCGCGGGCGAGTTGTAGCCGTGCTCGGCCTGCCCCAGCAGGTCGGTGGCGCAGATCTCGGCGTCGACGGTTTCGTCGGCGATCACCATGGTCTCGGTCGGGCCGGCGAACAGGTCGATGCCGACGCGGCCGAACAGCTGGCGCTTGGCCTCGGCCACGAAGGCGTTGCCGGGGCCAACAAGCATGTGCACCGGGTCGATCGTTTCGGTCCCCAGCGCCATGGCGCCGATGGCCTGGATGCCACCCATGACATAGATCTCATGCGCGCCACCCAGATGCATGGCGGCGATCACCGCCGGATTCGGCTTGCCCTGGAACGGAGGGGTACAGGCGATGATGCGCGGCACACCCGCAACGCTGGCCGTGGCCACGGACATATGGGCCGAGGCCACCATCGGAAACTTGCCGCCGGGCACATAGCAGCCCACCGACTGCACGGGGATGTTCTTGTGGCCCAGGATCACGCCCGGCAGGGTCTCGACCTCGATATCGGTCATCGAGGCGCGCTGCGCGCGGGCAAAGTTCATCACCTGCTCCTGCGCGAACTTGATGTCGGCCAGTTCGCGGTCTGACAGATGTGCGATCAGGTCGTCGATCTCCTGTTGCGACAGGCGGAACGAGGCGGGCGAATAGTTGTCGAACTTCTCGCTCAGCTCGCGCACCGCGGCGTCGCCACGGGTTTCGATGTCCTTCAGCGTCGCCTCGACCACGGCGCGGGTCTTGGCGTCATCCTCGGCCCGGTCTGCGTCGGACTTGCCGCGTTTGAGATACTCGATTGCCATTGTCTTGATCCTCAGTTGTCGGGGCGGGGCGGAGTTTTCTCGCCCCGGTCATATGCTTCCCAGCCGTGGCCCTGGAACAGGTCGACGCCCAGCTGCGCGGCGACATGGGCGAAATCGACGTTCACCCAGTTGTCGACGATCTTGCCATCGACCACTTTCCAGAAATCCATGTAGCGGATCTCGACCCGCTTGCCGGTGGGCGGGATGCCCAGGAATTCGCCCGAATGGGTCGCCTCCTGCCGGCCGAAGGCCGCGGCCCATTCACCCATGTAAAGCCGCGCCTCGTCGATGCAGACCTTGTCGGAAAACGCGGCCTGGAAGGGCCGCTGCCAGTTGTCCTGAAACTCTTTCAGGCCATTCTTCGTGCCGCAGCCTTGGTTGCCCATCCAGCGGAACCCTTCGGCGAAGAACTCGCCAATGTCGTTGATGCGGTGGTCATTCAGGCCGTCGACCATGGATTCGATCACGCGGCGCGTGTCTTCGGTCTTGGTCAGGTCAGTGTCGCGGGTCAGAACCGCTTGTTCAGGTCGGGAACCTTTCATCGTCTTGTCCTTGTCAGGTTGTCAGGGATTGGGGATCGGGGGGACGTGCCCCCAAATCCGGGAAAATCCCTGGGCAACCTGTTCAGCGCCGGGTGGCGCGTCAGGGCGTTATGGCGGAACCGGCGGCTCATCAGCCTTTGACCGCGCCGGCGGTCAGACCGCTGACGATCTGGCGCTGGAAGATCATGACCAGGAAGAACAGCGGCGCGGTGATCGATACGGCGGCGGCCACGGCGACGACCTGGTCGGTGGTGGTGGTTTCGCGGTTGAACATGCCGGCGATGGCCGGGACCATGGTCTGGTTCTGCGCGTCCAGCAGCAGCGAGGTCACCAGAAAGTCGTTGTAGGCCAGCAGGAAGCTGAACAGACCGGTGGTGATGACGCCCGGCCACATCACGGGCATGATCACCCGACGGAAGGCCTGGAAGTGGTTGCAGCCATCCACGCGCGCGGCTTCGTCCAGCTCGGCCGGGATGTTTTGGAAGAACGACCGCAGCATCCAGATGGTAAAGGGCTGGTTGATCGCCACCAGAACCGCGATCACGGCAAAGGGCTTGCCGTACAGCGTGGGCGCGTTTTCCCCCAGGATCGGGCGCAGCCATTCGGCCGAGTTGATGAAGACCGGCAGATAGCCCGCCACCAGAACCGAGTGCGGCAGCGCGCGAAACACCAACGCGACGATCAGGATCCAGAACGCCAGCGTCGAGCCAGACCGCGCCAACCCATAGCCCGCCAGCGTGCCCACGGTCAGCGACACGGTCACGACGCCTGCGGTAACGATCAGTGAGTTCTTGAAGTTGTTGGAAAAGCCGCGGTCGATCCAGACGGTCTTGTAGTGTTCGGTCGTCAGACCAACCACGTCCCGCCCCAGCGGGCCGAACAGTGGGTTCAGCACGTTCAAAACGGCCGGCAGGATCAGGAAAAACACCAACAAAAAACCCAGCACCAAAGCCAAACCACCGATGATCCAGCCGAACCAGGCCTGACCCGGCTTGGAGTAGGTTCTGACCATCGAGGGCAGTGTCTTGGTCGTCGCAATCACCGCGACCCAGATGGTGACAATGCCGAGGATGATGTCGAGGATGGAAAGGCCATCTCCGGTCGCAAGAGTCGCTGGACCGAAGATCACGTTCAGCGCGTTGCTGTCGAATGCGTCCACGGGTGATTTGAAGCTCATCACCGCGATCCAGAAGATCGGGAAGGCCGCCACGAGGCACCAGAACGCCAGAAACAGGTTCGACGACAGGCGCAGGCCGAGCGGTTGGCGAAGGGCGCGCGAGGACATATCAGTGACCTCCTTTGTGGTCGCGCCATGTCCGGCGCAGCGGTGCGATGAGAAGGATGACGATGCCGACCATGGTCAGCATGGCGCTGGCCGAAGCCCGGCTGATCGAACGGTTGCCCGCCTGATCCGGCACGAGGAAGTCATAGGTCAGCCATTGCAGCGAGATGACGTAGCCCTGGCTCGAGAAGCCGACGATTTCTTCGAACACCCGGTAGGAGTCCATCAGATGGATCATCGACACGAAGATAATCAGCGGCATCAGGTGCGGGATGACGATGTATTTCAGGCGCTGCCAGCGGCTCGCGCCGTCGATCACCGCGCTTTCAAGGCTGTCCTGGTTCACGGTCTGGAGACCGGCGTAGAACACGATCGCGGCAAAAGGTGCGACATGCCAGACGCGGTACAGCATCATCAGCAACTCGATCGTCCAGGCCTGCGCGAACAGCGCGATGTCGCGGTTCAGCCACCATTCCAGCAGGGCCGTGAGGATACCGTCGCCGCGAAACAGCCAGTTGATCGAAAGGGCCCCGATGACCGGCGTGATGATGAAGGGCAGGAGCGACACGAAGATCACCGGACCACGTATTGCCGATGCAGCATTGTTGATCACGATGGCGATCAGCAGCCCGGTACCGATCACCAAGGGCAGAGTGATCAAGGTAAAGGTCAACGTAAAGCGCAGCGCCTTCCAGAAATTGATCGTGGACAGCACGCTCCAGCTGCCTTCGCTGATCGCGCGCCAGGCGCGTTCAGGCTCCAGCACGTTGCGATAGCTTTCCAGCCCGACAAACTGGGTCTGCGTGATGATCTCGCCCTCTTCGTCCAGCCTCGGAATGGACTTTTCCTCGGTCACGCAGGTCTGGGTCAGGAAGCCCGGCGTGCAGGTCTCGACCTCGACCGTCTCATAGATGGGCTGGGTGACGTAGAAACTCTGCTTGAACACGCTGACCAGCGGGAAAGCGATAAAGAGAAGCATCATAAAGACAGAGGGGCCGACAAAGGCGGCAAATGTCCGGAAATTCATGGCTCTGCCTTTCTCATGGTTCTCGTTGGATTGGGTGCGGGAGGGTCGAGGCCCTCCCGCGGCAGGATCAGTTGTTGACCAGTCCGGCCTCTTTCGCGGCGGTCAGATAGTCCGCCTCGATGTCTGCCAGCGTGGTCTGTGCGTCCTTGGCGCCGGTCAGATAATCGGCCAGGCCATTGCCAAGCGCGGTGTGCATGATCCCCATCGGGCCAGATGCGGGATAGGCTTTGGCGCCGGCTTCTGCCGAAGCGGCTGCACCTGCGGCCAGATCACCGGGCTTGTAGGCCGGGTTCAGCCAGACGGCGGCGTTGTTGTTGGCCTCGACCATTTCCGCATCCATGCCTTCCAGCGCCACGCGGAACGCGGCATCGGCTTCTTCGTCGCTCATGTTCGAGGCAAGAACGATGCCGTCCCACCAGATCGTGGTTGCCGGAGCGGCCGAGCCCATCGGAGCGGCCGCCATGACGACCTTGCCGACGACCTGGCTTTCGGCCTCATCGTTCATTGCGGCCGCGCGGCTGGCCCACAGGTTGGCCATGGCGATCTTGCCCTGTTGGAACTGCTGCTGAACGTATGTGGAATCCGACACCAGATACTCAGGGTCCATGTATTCGGTCATGGCCTTGAGCGTCTCCAGAGCCTTCACGCCCTGATCGTTGTTGATCGCAGGCATGTTGCCGTCAGCAAAGAACTCACCGCCTTCGCCCAGGTACATGTTCACGAATTCCTGACCCAGGTTCCATCCGGTCTTGAAGGTGCCGCCGATGGGGTAATCCATGACGCCGGCCTCTTTGATCTTGGCTGCAGCGGCCAGAACATCGTCATAGGTCTTGGGCTCTTCGATCCCCAGATCGGCCAGAACGTCGCTGCGGTACATCAGGTGCTGGGCGTTCACCATCATGGCGATCGCCATGGTTTGGCCGTCCACCTTGATCAGCTGGTTCGGCAGCAGATCCTGGCCGTATTTCGCGACCAGATCATCCAGCGGACGAATGGTGCCTGCGTTCAGCAACGGCACCAGCGTTGCGTTCGACACGCCGCCGATCTGGTACAGAGCCGGATCCGCCGCAAAGGCTTCGGGCTGCTTCTCGCGGAACTCCTGGTCCAGCGATGCGCCGAAATTGCCGCACTCGGCCATCGCGTCGGTGACGGCCTTCCAGGCTTCGAACCCGGCGGACAGTGATTTGAGCGGAACGGTGTTCTCGAACGAACACGCCGCCCATGCAGTGCTGGTCACCATGGTCATGGCGCCTGCCATCAGAATTGTCTTGAGTTTCATGCGTTTCTCCCTGTCAGGATCGGTCCGTCGTCGACGTCCGGACCGTTGGTTGGCCCTTTCGGGCTTTGGTTGGGGTCAGCCCCCGATCCGCGCACCGCTCTCTGCTTCGAAAAGGTGACAGATTTCTTTCGGCACCGAGAACGAGACCATCTCGCCTATTTCGGCGCGGAATGCTTTGTCGGCTTTGACCGAGATCAGTGCACCGCCGACCCTGACCGATATCATGGTCGCGTCGCCCAGCAGCTCGAGCGTGTAGATCGGTGCAGTGATCTGGCCCTGACCTTCGGCCAATGTCGCATCCTCGGCGCGGAACCCCAAGGTCAGCGGGCCATCAGCAACGTCCAGTCCCGGGATTTCGACACCCTTGGTCCAAAAAACGCCGCCCTCGACCTGACCATCCATCAGGTTCATGGCGGGCGAGCCGATGAAGCTGGCGACGAAAGTGTTGGCCGGGCGGTCGTAGATCTCGGTCGGGCTGCCGACCTGTTGCACGATTCCCTTTTTCATCACCACAACGCGGTCGGCCAGCGTCATGGCCTCGATCTGATCATGGGTGACATAGATCGTGGTGACGGCCAGTTCGTGGCTGAGATTCTTGATCTGCGCGCGGGTGGATACACGCAGCTTGGCGTCCAGGTTGGACAGCGGCTCATCCATCAGGAACACGTTCGGTTCGCGCACGATCGCGCGGGCCAAGGCGACCCGCTGGCGCTGACCGCCCGACAGTTCAGCGGGTTTGCGATGGAGAAAATCGTCCAGCTCGACCATGGCGCTGGCGCGGCGCACCTTTTCGTCATGGGTTGCGGGGTCGATCCCGCGGACCTTCAGCGGGAAGCGGATATTTTCATAGACGTTCATGTTGGGGTAGAGGGCGTAGCTCTGGAACACCATCGCCACGTCGCGGTCCTTAGGCTCAAGATCGTTGACCACCTTGCCATCGATCAGGATGTCGCCCTCGGTCACGTCCTCAAGCCCCGCGATCATGCGCATAGTCGTGGTCTTGCCGCAGCCGGACGGGCCAAGCAGAACCAGAAACTCGCGATCGGCAATCGTCAGATCGAAGTTGTGAACCCCAACAAACGATCCCCATCGCTTGCCGACATTGCGCAGTTGAATTTCCGCCATGAAGCCCCCCGGGAAGGAATCGTTTTGCATACGTTTGCAAAAGGGTATTCTTGGTTTACCAATTCTGGCAAGACATTTTTGCATACGTATGCAAATATGCCGGCAATCAGTGATTCACCCCTAGGCAATAACAGGCGCAAGATGCTGCAAAACAATGAAAAACAGATGAGCTTTCAAAAAGAGAAAGATCTGGTGAAGGCGTTCTATGAGGACCTGCAGTTGGCCACCAACGACAAGCTGGCAGATGTCATGGGGCGATTCTGTGCGCCGAATCTGCTGTGGCGCGGCTTTCATCCGTTCGGTCAGATTTCGGGGGTCCACGACGTAGCGGAAAACTTCTGGGGCCCGCTGCGAAACAGCCTCAAACGCATGCAGCGGCGTCAGGACATATTCTTCGCGGGGTGCAACTCGCTGACCGACGAGCGCGAGGTCTGGGTGGTTTCCATGGGCCATCTGATGGGTCTGTTCGACCACTCCTGGTTGGGCATTCGACCGACAGGCAAAATGGCATTCCTGCGCTATTGCGAGTTCAACAAGGTGCAAGACGGCAAGATCGTCGAGACCGCGATGTATTTCGATATCCCGCATCTGATGGTGCAGGCTGGTCAGAACCCGTTTCCGCCCCAAACCGCAGCCCATCTTGTACAGCCCGGGCCCCAGACACACGACGGTGTCCTTGGCACGGATCAACCCGCCGAAGAAGGGGAGCAGACTCTGGCGCTGATCAACGCCATGATTTCCGATCTGGGCCAGTGGAAAAGTGGCCTGACCCTGAGCGAAGAGCTAAGCCGTACCTGGCATGAAGACATGATCTGGTGGGGCCCCGAGGGAATTGGCGCCACCTACACGATTGAACGGTATGGCAAGCAACACGCCGGTCCCTTCCGCGCGGCATTCGCCGAGCGGTCAAAGACCAAACATGTCTGCCGGCTGGCCGAAGGTCACTACGGCGGGTTTTTCGGCTGGCCGAACTTCACGGCTGTTCCGACCGGAGGGTTCATGGGCATGCCCGCGACCCAAACGCCCGGTGAGTTTCGGGTTATCGACATCTACCGCCGCGCAGGCGAGAAACTGGCCGAGAACTGGATTTTCATCGACCTTCTGCATTTCTGGAAACAGCAGGGCGTGGACATACTGGAAAGAACCACGGGCATCGGAACGGCGCAGATTTAGCCCGGGGGGGGCGATCTGGATGCGATGGAAGGGGATTTGGTGGAGCCTAGGGGAGTCGAACCCCTGACCTCTTGCATGCCATGCAAGCGCTCTCCCAACTGAGCTAAGGCCCCTTTCCGGTACCGCCTGTGCGGTGGACGGACGTTTATGAAACGACGTGCGCGAGTGCAAGACCAAAAAATCGGATTCGGTGAAAAAAGATGCGCGGCGCACGGGGCGCATCGGGGCGCGGGGCAGCCTGCGCCGCCCCGGCCGGATCACGAGTCTTCGTCTTCCGACGCGACGTCGGTGATGTCGTCCAACGAGACGTTGTCCTCGTCGTCGTCCTCAAGCAGATCGTCGTCCAGATCGACATCGACTGCGTCATCATCGTCCAGCAGTTCGTCATCGGACGAGGCTTCGCGCGCCTTGACCGACGCTGCATCTTCGGCGTCGGCTGCGATCATCCGGCTTTTGCCGGTTTCCAATTCCACGATCTCGCCGGTGTAGGGGCTGATGATCGGGTCCTTGTTCAGGTCGTAAAACCGTTTGCCAGTGGTCGGACAAACGCGCTTTACGCCCCATTCTTCCTTGGGCATGTCAATTCCCCTTGATATCAGGTGAGTCGTATCAACGATTCAGGTCACCTGCCACATGCGGCGGGTACTGTCAAAGCCTTTGCGCCAAGGAGATCGCACCATGGGGCGACATTCATTGCCCGGACAGCCTCCCGTTGCGCTGACCTTGCGCAAATCGGCGCGGGCACGCCGCATAAGCTTGCGGATTTCCCAGTTGGATGGCCGGGTTACGTTGACTTATCCGCAGGCTGTGTCCGAATCCGAGGCGATCGGCTTTGCGCGCTCAAAGGAGGACTGGATCCGCCAGCATCTGGGCGCGCGGCCCGTTCCGGCGTCGGTCGGCTTCGGGGAAACCCTGCCGGTCGAAGGTGTGCCAAGGCGAATCGTGCCGGCGGAGGGGCGCCGGGTCAGTTTGCACGCTGATCAGGTTGCGGTGCCCGAAGGGGCCGAAGCGCGGCGCCTCGCCCGCTTTTTGAAAGAGCTGGCGCGTGATCGCTTGACCGAAGCCTGCGACGACTATGCGGCCATGCTGGGGCGGGGCTACTCCAGTCTGACGATGCGCGATACACGGTCGCGGTGGGGGTCGTGCAGTGCAGCGGGAGGGTTGATGTTTTCGTGGCGGCTGATTCTGGCGCCCCCCGAAATCCTGCACTATGTCGCGGCTCATGAGGTCGCGCATCTGGCCGAGATGAACCATTCGGCGGCGTTCTGGGCGCAGGTCGAGCGGCTTTTTGGGCCGTACAAAGCGGCCCGGCACTGGCTGCGCGACAATGGGGCCGAACTGCACCGTTACAGGTTCGATGCGCCCGCCGGTTGACGTCACGGGGATTTGTGATCACATGAGAGGATGTTGACCACCCGCAGCTCCGACTCCCAGATCGCGACCCATGATCAGGTATACCGCGCCTTGCGGTCTCGAATCATGCATGGAGAAATCCCGCCCGGTCAGGCGCTGACGTTGCGCGGCATTGGCAAGGAGTTCGGTGTGTCCATGACGCCGGCGCGCGAAGCCGTTCGCCGTCTGGCCGCCGAAGGGGCGCTGTTTCTGTCCAACTCGGGTCGGGTCTCTACGCCCGAACTCAGCAACGACCGGATCGAAGAATTGGCCGCGCTGCGGGCCCTGCTGGAGGTCGAGCTGGCCAGCCGTGCGCTGCCTCGGGCGCATATGGCTCTGATCGACCGGTTGCAGAGCATCAACATGACCGTGGCCGAAATGGTGACCAAGCGCGATGCGGTCGGCTACATCCGAACGAACCTCGAGTTTCACCGCACGCTTTATCTGCGGGCGCAGGCTCCGGCCATACTTGCGATGGCCGAAACAGTCTGGCTGCAGCTTGGTCCGACCATGCGGGCTCTTTATGGCCGCCTGCGACGGACCGAGCCGCCGCATTACCACAAGCTGATCATCGCCGCTCTGAAGGCGGGGGACGAACCGGGTTTGCGGTTGGCGGTGCGATCGGATGTGACCCAGGGTCTGCGCTTGCTGGTCAGCTGAGCGGGCCTTTGCTCAAAGTGTGAAATCCAAACGGGCGGCGGTTGCGAAGCTAGCCTCAAGGCATTTGCTGCGCTACGCTGCTGCCAACAACAAACAAGAGCAGATTTCAGCCATGATCAATCGACGGACATTCTCACTGGGCCTCGGTGCAGGTTTCCTGAGCGCCTGCGCGGGCGGGTCCGCGCCTACCGGAACAACCGCGTCGCGAATGCGGGCAGTGCCCAATGCCGGCTGGGATTCTTGGGTTGCAAGTTTCAAGGCGCGCGCGGCAGGGCAGGGTATTTCGCAAGCGACGATCGACCGGGCGTTTCAGGGGGCCGGTTACCTGCCAGATGTGATCGAACGCGACCGCAACCAGGTCGAATTCAAGCGCTCGCTCGAAGACTATCTGGCCATTGCCGCGTCAGACGAGCGGATCAGTACCGGCAAGCAGATGCTGCAACGCCACAACGCCACCCTCACGCAGATTGAGTCGCGCTATGGCGTGGACAAAGAGGTTGTGGTGGCGGTCTGGGGGCTGGAAAGCCGCTATGGGCAGCGGCGGGGCGATGTGCCCGTGATTTCGGCCCTTTCCACGCTGGCCTATGACGGGCGTCGCGGGGCGTTCTTCGAAAGCCAGCTGATTGCGGCGTTGAAGATCCTTCAGAACGGCGACACGTCGCCGGCGAACATGACCGGTAGCTGGGCCGGTGCCATGGGGCATACGCAATTCATCCCGACCTCGTATCTGGCCTACGCAGTGGATTTCACCGGAGACGGCCGACGCGACATCTGGTCCGACGATCCGGCAGACTCGCTGGCTTCGACAGCTGCCTACCTGTCGCGGGCGGGTTGGGTGCGAGGGCAGCCTTGGGGAGGTGAGGTCGGATCTGCAGCGGCAAATTCGGGCACACCGGTTGCAATTCTGCAGCCGCAGAAACCCGGGCCGCGCATAGCGGTGTTCCGCAATTTCCAGGTGATCAAACGCTACAACAACTCGGACAGCTACGCGATCGGGGTCGGGCACCTGTCCGATCGGATCGCCGGTGGCGCACCCTTTCAGGCGTCATTCGGGCCCGATGAAACCGGCCTGACGCTGGAAGATCGCAAAGAGTTGCAGCGGCGTCTGACTGCTGCCGGGTATGACACGCAAGGGGCTGATGGGGTGATCGGAAAGAACACCACCGCGGCCATCACCGCGTATCAGCAAGCCAAGGGCCTGCCCGTTACGGGCGTACCCTCGGTCAGCTTGTTGCGCTCTTTGGGTGGTTGACGGATCAGGCCGCCAGTCCCTTGGATCCGAGGTCCAGGAACTTCTGACGCCGGTCCTTGATCAGCGCGGCGGCATCCTTGCCGTTCAGATCCTTCAGCATCTTGGCGATCGCCTTGCCTACGGATTCGATCGTGGCCGGGCGGTCGCGATGCGCGCCACCTTTGGGTTCGGGGATGATCAGGTCGCAGACGCCCAGCTTTTGAAGGTCCTGCGCGGTCAGGCGCAGCGCCTCGGCGGCCTCACGCATTTTTTCGGCATCTTTCCACAGGATCGACGCGCAGCCCTCGGGCGAAATAACCGAGTAGATCGAGTGCTCCAGCATCGCTACCCGGTTGGCCGTGGCAAAAGCCACCGCGCCGCCCGAGCCGCCTTCGCCGATGATGACAGACACCAGCGGCACACCGATTTTCAGACACATCTCGGTTGAACGGGCGATCGCTTCGGATTGCCCGCGTTCTTCGGCGCCCTTGCCCGGATACGCGCCGGCAGTATCTACCAAGGTGATCACCGGCAGACCAAACCGACCAGCCATTTCCATAAGGCGCACGGCTTTGCGATAGCCTTCGGGGCGAGCCATGCCGAAGTTGCGCTCGATCCGCGATTTGGTGTCCGAGCCTTTTTCATGGCCGATCACCATCACCGGCTGGTCGTTGAACCGTGCCAGGCCGCCGATGACCGCCAGATCGTCGGCAAAATTGCGGTCGCCAGCCAGCGGGGTGAATTCGGTGAACAGGGCCTCGACATAATCCTTGCAGTGCGGACGTTGGGGATGGCGGGCCACCTGGCATTTCCGCCAGGGCGTCAGGTCCTTGTACAACTCGTCCAGCAGCTTGGCCGCCTTGGCGTCCAGCGCGGCGGCTTCGTCCGCTACGTCCATCTCTTCGTTGGCGCGGGCCAGGGCGCGCAGCTCTTCGGCTTTGCCTTCAATCTCGGCCAGCGGTTTTTCGAAATCCAGATACTGGGTCATGACGCCTCTCAACGCGAAAGTTCTCCGCTATATGACCCGAGGTCGCCCCGGATGCAACTCGGCACCGCATGTCGGGGTGCGTTTCCCGCGCGGGGCGGCAAGGTAGGCGGGCCGGCGACTTCAGCCCGGCCACAGCACCGGGTACAACGAAATCACCAGAAGAACCGCCATCGACCAGTTGAACACGGTCAGACGTCGCCGGTTGGTCAGCACGCGCGCCATCTGCTGGCCTAGAACCGTCCAGGTGCTGACAGATGGCAGATTCACGCAGCCGAATACAATGGCAACCAGCGCAATGGCTTGCAGGGTCTGGCCCGGGGCATAGGCGGTCGTCGCCGTCAACGCCATGGCCCAGGCTTTGGGGTTCATCCATTGAAACGCCGCCGCCTGCAGAAACGTCATGGGTCGTCCGGCGTGTCCCGGGCCCTTGGCAGGAGCCGCATTGGCAATTCGCCACGCGAGGAATAGCAGATAGGCCACCGACGCGATTTTGAGGATCACGTGGCTGACGGGATAGGCTTCGAACACCTGCACCAATCCTGCGCCGACCAACAAAACCATCAGCATGAAACCCAGGCCGATACCCAGCATATGCGGGATTGTCCGCCGGAACCCGAAATTCGCCCCTGAGGCCATGAGCATCAGATTGTTCGGTCCCGGCGTGATGGACGAGACAAAGGCAAAGGCGACCAGCGCAAGTAGAATTTCGTAAGTCATGGCGCAAAGATCGCCCAGGTTTGGTCAAATGAAATTGCGATTTCGCGCTCGATTACATAAAGCTTGCAACAAATGGCGAATATTGACCTCAAGAATCAGCAAATATTGCAAGAGCTGGCCCGGAATGGCCGGATCAGCAACCTTGAACTGGCGGACCGCGTAGGGCTTTCGCCGTCAGCCTGTCTGCGCCGGGTTCAAGAGCTTGAGCGGTCGGGCGTCATCAGCGGGTATCGCGCCGTTTTGAACCCTGCGGCGATGGGTGTCGGTTTTGTCGCCTATATCGGCGTCGGACTGGGTGAGCATACAAAGACCGCCCAGGAAGGTTTTGAAAAAGCGGTGCAATTGGCGCCCGAAGTGGTCGAATGCCACAACATCACCGGTACGATCGAATACTTGTTGCGGGTGGAATGCGCCGACCTGTCGGCCTACAAGACCTTCCATACCGACGTATTGGGCACCTTGCCCCATGTCACTTCGATCACGTCTTACGTGGTCATGGGATCCCCGAAAGACCTGCGGGCCTGAGCTTGAGCCCACTGCCGCAAGGACCTTGCAGGCATATGTATCCCGGAATATCGTCAGCCTGAAAGCGCCAGAAATTCGGCACCAGATCGAACAGGGCGCGATGTCAGGGAGACACGATCATGAGTTTTGTTCGGACAGGCGCATTGGCGACCGTGATGGCGATTGTCGCCGGTGCCGCATTTGCCGCGCCTTTGAAATTGCAGCCCGCCAACCCGCAGCCCAATCCCAAGGCGGGGTTGAACGTGAAATATGTGGGGCAGGGTACTCAGAGAAAGATCCGCGATCTGAGCCAGGCCAAAAGCGTGTTGTCCAAGGCCAAGCCGGGCAAGCCACTGCGCGGGTTGGACTATGCCGACACCAACAAGGGCGAGCCGGTTTTGACATTCACGGACCCCTACAATGTTGCCGCTGAAATCACCGGGTACATGCGCTTTGATTCTCCGGGCATTTACGAGCTTGAAACCTGGTCCAATGACGGGATCGAGGCCTATGTCGGTGGCCAGCAGATCGGCCGGGTCACTGGGATCCAGGGGTGTGAAGCCAACCAGCGCACCGAGGTCGAAGTTCCAAAGGCGGGCTGGTACCCTCTGAAAATCATCTATTTCCAAAAGCTGGGAACGTCCTGCCTGATGATGAAATCCGGCAAGCAGGGTGAAAAGTTTACTTGGACACCAAACAACGTGTTCGGCCGCTGAGGCCAACCGAAGTCAGGAAAAGGCGCACAAAACGAGCGCCTTTTCTCATAATTCCCCATCAGCCGTTTGCGGCGATCAGTTCGGCCTGCGCCACGATCACCTCGGCCTGTTTGATCGAGGCGATGTCGACCAACCGCCCCTTGTAGACGGTGGCGCCTTCGCCATTGGCCTTGGCTTGCTCCATCGCGGCCAGGATCTCGCGCGCTTCGGCCACCGCCTCGTCCGACGGGGTGAAGACCTGATTGGCCAGCGCGATCTGCTTAGGGTGGATCGCCCATTTACCGACCATGCCCAGCGTCGCCGAACGGCGCGCCTGGGCGATATAGCCTTCGTCGTCCGAGAAGTCGCCGAACGGCCCGTCGACCGGCAGCACCCCATGGGTGCGGCAGGCGGCCACGATGGCAGCCTGGGCCCAGTGCCACGGGTCCGACCAGTATTTCTGACCCTCGCGCAGCATGTAATAGTTTTCCTGCGTGCCGCCGATCCCCGTGGTCTGCATCCCCATCGAGGCGGCGAAATCGGCCGCGCCCAGGCTCATGGCCTGCAGGCGTGGAGAGGAGGCCGCGATGTCCTCGACATGGGCGATGCCGGCGGCGGATTCGATGATGACTTCAAAGCTGATGGGCTTGGTGCGGCCCTTCGCGCGTTCGATCGCAGTGACCAGAGCGTCAACCGCATAGACATCCTCGGCGCAGCCCACCTTGGGGATCATGATCTGATCCAGCCGGTCGCCGGCCTGTTCCAGCAGGTCAACGACATCGCGGTACCAATAGGGCGTATCCAGCCCGTTGATGCGCACCGACATGTACTTGTTTCCCCAGTCCACGGTGTTCAGCGCCTCGATCACATTGGCGCGGGCGGTGTCCTTGTCGGACGGGGCCACCGAATCTTCGAGGTCGAGGTTGATCACGTCCGCGGCCGAGGCGGCCATCTTGGGGAACAGCTTGGTGTTGGAACCGGGGCCGAACAGCTGACAGCGGTTTGGTCGCGCCGGGGCGGCGGGTTGGATACGAAAGCTCATCGGCACCTCGCTGGGTAATGAAATTGCGATTTCGGTTGGTAATTGGGTATTAAATTGCGCGACCCTGCGCAAGCCTGATTGTGCAGTTGCGGCAATGCTGTTGCAGAAAGCTGTGCGCAGCCCCCGGAACGCGGCAGTCAAAGTTTCATCGTTTTCAAAATTTCGAAGCTTTTTGCGTCGTTCGGGGGAATCTTGCAAAATTCTCCGGTCGAGGTGCGGCGGGTTGAAGGAAAACGAGAAACGCTCGTTGACGGCCTTCAATAGGTTGGGGCGGAAGAAAAGGAGAGCGCGCGATGATCGAGACACCGTATCTGCTGTTTTTGGGCGATGCCCCCGACCAACTGGCCGCCAAGGTCGCGATCGGCATTCGGGATTGGCGCCCGGAAAACGCCGTGGGTCAGCTACGGATGGAAGGCTGCAAGGCCGATCTGGGCCTGACCGACATGACCCTGGCCGAAGGCAAGGCCGCCGGCGCCAAGACGCTGGTGATCGGTGTCGCGAACCGCGGTGGCGTCATCAGCCAGGCCTGGAAAGAGGTCCTGATCGCCGCGCTGGAAATGGGCTATGACCTGGCCTCGGGCCTGCACAACCTTCTGCGCGACGAAGGCGATCTGGTGGCCGCGGCCCAGACCCATGGATGCACCCTGCACGACGTTCGCGTGCCCACGGTGGGTTATCCGATCGCCAACGGGCGCAAGCGCAGCGGCAAGCGCTGTCTGGCGGTGGGCACCGATTGTTCGGTAGGCAAGATGTACACGGCCATGTCGATGGATGCCGAGATGCGCAAGCGCGGCATGAAATCGACCTTCCGCGCCACCGGCCAGACCGGCATTCTGATCACCGGGCAGGGCGTTCCGCTGGACGCCGTGGTGGCCGATTTCATGGCCGGTTCCGTTGAATACCTGACGCCCGAGAACGATCCCGATCACTGGGATCACATCGAGGGGCAGGGATCGCTGTTCCATGTCTCGTATTCCGGCGTGACCATGGCTTTGATCCATGGCGGTCAGCCGGATGCTCTGGTTCTGTGCCACGAGCCGACCCGCACCCATATGCGCGGTCTGCCGGAATATTCCCTGCCGACGCTGGAGCAGCTGCGCGACACGGCCCTGCCTTTGGCGCGCGTCGCCAACCCCGCCTGCCAGGTTGCGGGTGTTTCGATCAACACCCAGCACCTGAGCGAGGAGGACGCGAAAGCCTACATCGCCAAGGTCGAGGCCGAGATGGGCCTGCCGACCACGGATCCGTACCGGTTCGGCGCGGGCAAGCTGGTGGACGCGCTGGCCGCGATGTGATCCAACCGGGGCGCCGATGGCGGGGATACCTGCCTCTGGCATTGGAAACTGCAAAGACCAAGGAGTGGGCGCGTGCAGATCGACGTCTCTCGTGATGTGTTCCGACTGGCGCAGGTGTTCACCATCTCGCGCGGGTCGCGGACCGAGGCAAAGGTATTGACGGTGCGCCTGACGGATGGGGCGCATCAGGGTTGGGGTGAATGTGTGCCCTATGCCCGGTACGACGAAACGCTGGAGTCGGTCGAGGCCGAGATCCGAGGCCTGCCCGACACGTTCTCGCGCCAGTCGCTGATGGACCTGCTGCCCGCCGGTGCCGCGCGCAATGCGGTGGATTGCGCCCTGTGGGACCTTGAGGCGAAGCGCGCGGGCAAGCGCGCTTGGGAACTGGCCGGCCTGCCCGCGCCCAAGCCTGAGATCACCGCCTATACCCTGTCGCTTGACACGCCCAACGCCATGCGGGCGCAGGCGGCGAAGAACGCGCATCGTCCGCTGTTGAAGATCAAGCTGGGCACGCCCGACGACATGCTGCGGCTCGAGGCCGTGCGGGCCGGGGCGCCCGATGCCCGGATCATCGTGGATGCCAACGAGGGCTGGTCGGCCGAGGTCTATGCCGATCTGGCGCCGCATCTGGTGCGGCTGGGCGTCGCGCTGGTCGAACAACCACTGCCAGCTGGAGATGACGAGGCACTGATCGGGCTGGAGCGCCCGGTGCCGGTCTGCGCCGACGAGAGCTGCCACGATCGCGCAAGCCTGCCCGGTCTGAAGGGCAAATATGACGTGATCAACATCAAGCTGGACAAGACCGGCGGTCTGACCGAGGCGCTGGAACTGCGCCGCGGGGCGCAGGCCGAGGGCTATGGCATCATGGTGGGTTGCATGGTTGGCAGCTCTTTGGCGATGGCGCCTGCGACACTGGTGGCGCAGGGCGCGCTGGTGACGGACCTTGACGGCCCGCTTCTGTTGGCCGAAGACCGCGACACCCCGCTGGTTTTCGACGCGGCCGGAGTACACCCGCCGCAGGCGGCGCTCTGGGGGTGACGCGCTGAGGCGAGGAATGGGCGCAGCCCAAGGACGAGAAGGATATGACATGACCCGCACCGTTTACGTGAACGGCGAATACCTGCCCGAGACCGAAGCCAAGGTCTCGATCTTCGACCGAGGCTTTCTGATGGCGGATGCCGTCTATGAGGTGACCAGCGTGCTGGACGGCAAGCTGATCGACTTCGAAGGGCACGCGGTGCGCCTGAAGCGGTCGCTGGACGAATTGCAGATGGCCGAGCCCTGCAGCAAGGACGAGCTGCTCGAAATCCACCGCAAGCTGGTCGAGCTGAACAGCATCACTGAGGGGCTGGTCTATCTGCAGGTCACCCGCGGCAGCGACGGCGACCGCGATTTCGTCTTCCCCTCGGCTGACACCAAACCGACGCTGGTTCTGTTCACCCAGAACAAGCCCGGGCTGGCGGATAACCCGGCGGCGAAGAAAGGGGCCAAGATCATCTCGATCGAGGATATCCGCTGGGGCCGCCGCGACATCAAGACGGTGCAACTGCTGTACCCGTCCATGGGCAAGATGATGGCCAAGGCCGCAGGGTGCGATGATGCCTGGATGATCGAAGACGGCTATGTCACCGAAGGCACCAGCAACAACGCCTATATCGTCAAGAACGGCAAGATCGTCACCCGTCCGCTGTCGAATGACATCCTGCACGGGATCACCCGCAAGGCCGTGCTGCGCATGGCGGCCGAGGCGCAGATGGAAGTTGAGGAGCGCCTGTTCACCATTGACGAAGCAAAAGAGGCCGACGAGGCCTTTACCACCTCGGCCAGTGCTTTCGTAATGCCGGTGGTCGAGATCGACGGCGTGGCGCTGGGCGACGGCACACCCGGCCCGATCGCCACGCGCCTGCGCGAGATCTATCTGGACGAAAGCCGCAAGGCGGCGATCTGAATGCAAAGGCCCGCCGATCTGGCGGGCCTTTTCGTTTAGGCGTCAGTTTTTTTTGCCCACGTTCTCTTCGAACGCGACCTTGAAGGCGGCCTGTTTTTCGGGGCTGGCCTCGGTCTGGTACTTGGATTTCCACTCATCCATGGTCATGCCATAGAAAATCTCGCGGGCTTCGTCCTTGCCCATTTCGATGCCTTTTTCATTGGCGGCCTCCTGATACCACCGTGCCAGGCAGTTTCGGCAGAACCCGGCGAGGTTCATCATGTCGATGTTCTGAACGTCGGTGCGGTCCTGCATCAGGTGTTTCTGCAGACGGCGGAAAGCGGCGGCCTGAAGTTCGATCTCGGTCTGGGGGTCCATGGTCGGGCTCCGGTTTGAAGGGATTTGGTCCAGACCTAGCAAGCGCGAGGCCATTGCACAACGCGCGCCGGTTCAGACCAGCTTGAGGGCAATCCAGGGCATCAGGCAGAAGATCAGGGTCAGTATCTTGTAGTTCGCCAGATACTTGAAATAGGCCTTTCTGACCTCGGCCTTTTCCATTTGGAACATGCGGCCGTGAATGGCAGCGATGCGGTCCTGCAGGGCCACCACCATCAGGGTCGACAGCAGCAGGACCGCAAAGTTCAAAACGGTCATCCAGCCGAAAAAGGCTGTCAGGGTTTCAGGTGTCATGACGGCCTCCTTTCACCCCGAAAAATGGGGGCCGCCCGCGCGCCGCGCAAGAGGACAGGCGTCGTTTGGTCGCGGATTTTCCAGCGTTACAGCCCGCTTGCGGCCAGCGCGTCCTGCAGGATCGGCGCCAGCCGCTCGGCCCAGGCACGCTGCCCGGCATGATCGGCGATCAGGTCGTTGCGCAGCTCGATCAGGGCGTTGGGGCGGCCAAAGGCGGTGGCGTGCCGGTCGATCGCATCCCCCGGCAACACGCCGGTGTAGGGTTCGTTGACGCCGACGCACAGATCCTCCTCGGCCCGAAGCCGGTCGATCAGAGGGGCCGAGAACCGTTCGTCCGCAGTGTGCAGGATGCCGACATGCCAGGGGCGCGGCGGACGGCCCCGCAACTGGCGCGTGAAGGAATGCATCGACACGACAACGGCGTGGGGCAGGGCGGCCATCTTGGCCAGCGCCTCGTGATAGGGGCGATAGCACAGGTTCAGGCGCCGTTCGCGCTCGGCGGCGTCGGCATGACGGTTGGCCGGGATGATCGACCCGTCATACAGTTTCATCAGCAGCGTCGGGTCGTCCTCGCCTCGGTTCGGGTCGATCACCAGCCGCGAGAAATTGGCCGCGATCACCGGCGCGTTCAGGATCTCGCCCAGATGTTTCGACACCTCGTAGGCGCCCACGTCATAGGCGATGTGGCGCTCCATGTCCTCACGCGGGAGGCCCAGATCGCCGCCGTTGATCTGCGGCGGTACGGTGTTGGTGGCGTGGTCGCACGTGATCAGCCAGCGGGACGGGCGATCCGCCCCGTGCACATAAAACGGAGTGTATGTCATGAACCTGTCATCTAGTTTGCCGCAGGTGTAGGACAGTTGCCTCGGAAAGGGAATTGCGCAATAAGCAAACCGACCATTGTTTGCGGTAACATTCGACCATCAAGGAGAGCAAGATCGATGCGACGCCTGAGAAATGTGAAAATCGTGGCGACGCTGGGCCCGGCGTCCAACGACTATGATATGATCCGTGCTCTGCACGAGGCCGGCGCCGATGTTTTCCGCCTGAACATGAGCCATGGCAGCCACGACGAAATCCGTGAACGCCACCGGATCATTCGTCAGATCGAAAAGGATCTCGACAGTCCGATCGCCATTCTGGCTGACCTTCAGGGCCCGAAACTGCGGGTCGGTGTGTTTGCGAATGATGCAGAAGAGTTGGTCGAAGGTGCCGCGTTCCGTCTGGATCTGGACGAAACTCCGGGCGATGTCAGCCGGGTCTGCCTGCCGCATCCCGAGATTTTTCAGGCGTTGGAAGCGGGGGCGCATCTGCTGGTCAACGACGGCAAGATCCGGCTTGTGGTTGAGAAATGCGGCCCCGATTTCGCGGATTGCAAAGTTGAAATCGGCGGGACCATCTCGAACCGCAAGGGTGTGAACGTGCCCGACGTAGTACTGCCGCTGGCGGCCCTGTCGGAGAAGGACCGGGACGATCTGGAGTTCGTTTGCCAGCTGGGTGTCGACTGGCTTGCGCTAAGCTTCGTGCAGCGGGCCAAGGACGTGTACGAAGCGCGCGCCCTGGCCGACGGCCGCGCCGCCATCCTGTCCAAGATCGAAAAACCCGCCGCGGTCGAGGCGTTCGACGAAATTCTCGACGCATCGGACGGCATCATGGTCGCCCGTGGCGATCTGGGGGTCGAACTCCCGGTCTCGGCCGTGCCTCCGATTCAAAAGCGACTGGTCCGCAAGTGCCGCGCCGCCGCCAAGCCGGTGATCGTTGCCACCCAGATGCTGGAAAGCATGATCGAAAGCCCGATGCCCACCCGCGCCGAGGTGTCGGACGTCGCCACCGCGATCTATGAGGGAACCGACGCCATCATGCTGAGCGCCGAGTCGGCCGCGGGCTCGTATCCGATCGAGGCCGTTCAGACCATGAACAAGGTCGCGATCGAGGTCGAAGCCGACCCAACATACAAACAGATCATCGACGCCTCGCGCCAGACCAAGGGAACGACCGTTGCCGACGGCATCGTGGCCGCGGCCCGTGAAATTGCCGAAAAGACCGACATCAAGGCGATCTGCTGCTTTACCCAAAGCGGCACCACCGCGCTGCTCACCGCCCGCGAGCGTCCCGGTGTCCCGATCATCGCCATGACGTCGCTGCGAGGCACCGCGCGGCGTCTGTGCCTCAGCTGGGGCTGTCACTGCGTGATGACGCCCGAGCTCGAGCGGTTCAAAAGCGCCGTGGTCAATGCGGCGCGCGCCGCGCGTGCCAGCGGATTTGCCGGCGCCTCGGATCAGATCGTGGTGACCGCCGGTGTTCCGTTCAACGTGCCAGGCTCGACAAACATCCTGCGCGTCGCCCCCTGCGACGAGCGTCTGATCTACTCGACGGATCCCGAATAGGATCAGCCACCCGGTCCGCCGGGTCTTGCTTTGGCGCCGACAGGTTCTTTTACGGTTTCCATCACCGTGAAAGAGCTTGTCTGGTGTATCCCCGGAAGCTTGTTGATCTTGTCGCCCAAAACCGTTCGGAAATGCGCGATGTCACGTGTCCGCACGGTCAGCATGTAGTCGAATGATCCGGCGACCATCAGGCAGGTTTCGATTTCAGGTACCCGTCGCACGGCCTCGTTGAAACGATCCAGCGAGTGTTCGGCTGTGGCCGTCAGCGAAACCTGCACCACCGTCAAGTGCCCCAGTCCCAGCCTCTCCTTGTCGATCACCGCGCTGTAGCCGGTGATGTACCCGCTCTTTTCCAGCCGTTTCACCCGCTCGGAACACGGCGTGTTGGTCAGGTTTACTCGGGCCGCCAGTTCGACTATTGGCAGGCGTCCATTGGCCTCGAGCTCGGCCAATATCCGTTGATCGATCTTATCCAAATCCCTGTCCATCAGGCAATTTCCCTGCGTTTTTGAGGTCTGGCGGCATATTTTCCTGAAAATAGTCCGAAAAAATCTCCTTTTCCTAGTGATTTTTCCTGATACTTGACCGAAGGGCAGTCTTGTAAAACGAGTTCCAGGTTCCGGCTGCCCTGCCGGGGGCACGGGCCCCGGCCAAATCAACAAAAACGGAGGAACGAGATGACAACGAAAATTGTCATAGGACTGGACGGGACAGAGACCGGGGATCGCGCGGTCGGCTTTGCCAAGGATCTGGCAAGTCGGATTGGATCGTGTGAACTGCTGGTTGCCTATGTCATCGAATGGTCGCCCTATACTTTCCAAACTCCCGAGGAAAACGCCCTGCGGCACAAGCGGCGCGAGGAGGAGATCGCGCTTGCCACCAGCCGCGTGGTGGAACCCGCCGTCGAGGCCCTGAAGGCCGCAGGCTTTAGCGCCCGCGGTATTGTCCGCCATGGCGATGTGGCCGAAACGCTGAACGCGATCACGGTCGAAAACGGCGGATCGCAGATCGTCGTGGGACGATCCTCGGCTGACGGCATCAAAAAGCGAATCTTCGGCAGTTCGACCCAGAATTTGGTCATGCATGCCGACGTTCCGGTCACAGTCGTGAACTGACGGGAGGAGCAGACATGAAATCGATCAAAACCCTGGGCCTGTCGGGTGCGGCCGCGGCCCTGCTGGCCAACCCCGCATTTGCGCAGGAGGCCCCCGGTCTGGATGAAAAGATCAACCAGACCTTCGCGAATCTGACGGGCCCCTTCGTCAGCTTCATCTTCGCACCGTTTCCGGGGACGAGCTTTCCCTGGATCGTGATGTGGCTGGTCGTGGCCGCGACGGTGTTCACGCTGTATTTCGCCTTTGTGCAGATGCGGTTCTTCAGCCATGCGATTAGCCTGGTCAAAGGTGACTATTCCGACCCCAACGATGCGGGCGAGGTCAGTCACTTCCAGGCGCTGGCAACGGCGCTGTCCGGTACGGTCGGCCTCGGCAACATCGCGGGCGTCGCGGTGGCGGTCGGCATCGGCGGACCCGGTGCGACCTTCTGGATGATCCTTGCCGGCCTTCTGGGCATGGCATCGAAATTCACCGAATGTACGCTGGGCGTGAAGTACCGCAACGAGTATGAAGACGGCACCGTTTCGGGCGGCCCGATGTACTACATGTCCAAGGGCTTTGCCGAGCTGGGTCTGCCCGGCGGCAAGATCCTGGCGGTCCTGTTCTCGATCTTCTGTATCCTTGGCGCGCTGGGCGGGGGCAACATGTTCCAGGCCAACCAGGCGCACCAGCAGATCGCGGGTATCGTCGGTGACTATCCCGGTTGGATCACCGGCCTGGTCTTCGCGGCCGTGGTGTTCATGGTCATCGTGGGCGGCCTGAAGTCGATCGCCCGCGTGACCGAGAAGGTCGTGCCGTTCATGGGCATCCTGTATGTCGCCACTGCTCTGGTCATCATCATCATGAACGCCGACATGATCGGCTGGGCCTTCGGTCAGATCTTCGCTGGTGCCTTCACCGGTCTGGGTGTCGCCGGCGGCATGGTCGGTGCTCTGATTCAGGGCTTCAAGCGCGCCGCATTCTCGAACGAGGCGGGCGTTGGCTCGGCTGCCATTGCGCACTCGGCCGTCCGCACCAAGGAACCGATCACCGAGGGCTTTGTTTCGCTGCTTGAGCCGTTCATCGACACGGTGGTGATCTGCACCATGACCGCGCTGGTGATCATCATCACCCAGCAGCTGGTGATCGACCCGGCAACCGGCCTGTACGTGCTGAACGAAGCGGGCACGGCGATCGCAACCGTGGATGGCAACTCGGGCGTCAGCCTGACTTCGGCCGCCTTCGGCAGCGCCTTCAGCTGGTTCCCCTACATCCTGGCCATCGCGGTGATCCTGTTCGCCTTCTCGACCATGATCAGCTGGTCCTACTATGGCCTGAAGGCCTGGACCTACCTGTTCGGCGAGGGCCACACCAAGGAGCTGGCGTTCAAGCTGATCTTCTGCATCTTCGTGGTGATCGGGGCTGCGGCCAACCTGGGTCCGGTCATCGACTTCTCGGACGCGGCGATCTTTGCCATGGCCGTGGTCAACGTCTTTGCGCTCTACTTCCTGATGAAAGTGGTGCGTCAGGAACTGGCCTCGTACAGCGCGCGACTGAAAAGCGGCGAAATCCGCAAGTTTGCCGACTGATGACACCAACCGGGGCGGCCTTGCTGCCCCGGTTCCCGACCCCGGTGCAAAAAGCACCCGAACAGGTCAAAAACCCCTTGCCAGCATGACCGAACTTGCGTAAACGGCGCATCTGATCGCGCGACCGGCCGATGTGGCATGCCGAGTTGCGTTTCGGACCGAACCCTGAAAGGAGACGGAAATGCCCAAGATGAAGACAAAATCGAGCGCCAAGAAGCGCTTCAAGGTGACCGCGACCGGTAAGGTCATGTCGGCTCAGGCCGGCAAGCGGCACGGCATGATCAAGCGGACCAAAAAGTTCATCCGCGACGCCCGTGGCACCACCACCCTGTCCGCCCCCGACGCCAAGATCGTCAAGGGCTACATGCCCTACGACCGCTAAGAGGAGATACCGATATGTCCCGCGTTAAAGGTGGAACCGTAACTCACGCCCGTCACAAGAAGGTCATCAAGGCCGCCAAAGGTTACTATGGCCGCCGCAAGAACACCTTCAAGGTTGCCCGTCAGGCCGTCGACAAGGCCAACCAGTACGCAACCCGCGACCGCAAGAACCGCAAGCGCAACTTCCGCGCCCTGTGGATCCAGCGCATCAACGCCGCTGTTCGTTCGCATGACGAAGCTCTGACCTATTCCCGCTTCATCAACGGCCTGAACCTGGCCGGTATCGAAGTGGACCGCAAAGTCCTGGCCGATCTGGCCGTGCACGAACCGGAAGCGTTCGGCGCGATCGTCGCCAAGGCACAGGCCGCTCTGACCGCCTGATCCTCTTTCGAGAGACAGTGAAAGAAAGGCCGTCCCGTTCGGGGCGGCTTTTTTCTTTGGATCGACCAGATTGGATTTCGCATAAACCAAGTATGGGATTCCGTCATGGTCACTACACGCATTTGATGTAATCATCTACTGAGTTTCACTGATGAATTGAATGCGGAATACTGAAATGCCTATTTGCCAAAGACTTACACAAGCTCTTCTTGTCTTGACGGCAGTGGCGATTTGCCACCCGACAGTGGCAAGATCACAGGACACGATCACCGAACCTGACCTTCCTGACGTTTTGGTTGAAAACTTTGATGGCGACGACACGACGCTCATGCTGGGTGGGCAGATCGACTTTCAATCGGTCGAGCCGCCCTGGGCTGTTTATGTGGCCGATGAAAAATTCGTCATTGAGAACAGACAGGATGCGCGTAGCCTTCAGTTCAACGATGTGGCGTGGGTGAAGTTTCCCGGCTCGGATTCGTTGGAGAGCACGCAGGACATGGTAATCTCTGCCGTGGTGGACGGAAAGTTCAGCGGCAAAAGCGGTGTGGGCATTCTGGTTGGCAGCGGAAAGTCCGGGAAGTATGTGGCGTTCACTGTGGACGACAAAGGGCGCTATCACGTACTGCAAAAGGACGGTCGCCAATTGCGGCTGGTACACGCGGACAGACATGACGCGATACGTGTCGGCGCCCCGAACAAGCTGACCTTCCAGGTCCGTGGGGCGCATGTGGTTTTCTTTGCCAACGGGACCAAGGTCGTTCAAACGCTGTTCTCAAAGCGAACGTCCACGAACTCCAGCCAGAGCGCTCGTGCGGGGATAGGCCTGGCAGCCTTTGGAACTGGCCGTTTCGAATTTGATGAAGTCGAAATCAAAAGGGCGAACTGACGCACAAAAACGCAGGTTGCACGAACTGGAGCTGCTTGGTGGGGTGGTTTCTAGGGTACTTGCCCCTCTGGCCTCCTCATTCAGTAAACAGTGAAAGAAAGGCCGCGCCACAAGGGGCGGCTTTTTTTGATGCCTGAGTGCCTGCTTTTTTGCGCAGGCAGACAATTAGACCAAAAACCGCTAGGCTTGCACGTGCTGAATTGACCAACATTGGTTTTGCGAGTGCCATGCTTGAATTTGATGCAGCAACAACGCGTCTACTCGATAGCGTGTATCAAGGTGCCGATGTCACCCGGCGGCGGCGAGGGTCTTTTGACGCGTTGCGACCAGCCCCGGGTGATACCATTGCGGACGTTGGATGCGGCAACGGTCTTTTGACAGCAGAGCTCGCGCGGGCGGTTGGTCCGACCGGGCGTGTTTTGGGGATCGATCCAAGTGAGGCGATGCGGAGTTCCGCCAAAAACCGCTGCCATGAATATGACTGGGTCCAGATCATGGAGGGTGAGGCAGGCCAACTTCCGGTCGAGGATGCGTCACTCGACAAGGCGGTATCGGTTCAGGTTTACGAGTATTTAGACGACATTGCCGCCGCGGTGGCGGAGGCCCATCGCTGTCTCAGGACGGCTGGTCTGCTTGTCGTGGGCGACATCCATTTCGACAGTCTGGTTTGGTACAGTGATGATCCGGCAAGAATGGATCAGATGATAAAAGCCTGGGACGAGCACTTTGTCGGGAGAGACGTGCCCGCACGACTGCCACCGATATTGAGAGACGCGGGTTTCACTGTGGAAAGCATCACGCCGATCACGATTTGCGATAACGAACTCCGGCCAGATGGGCTGGCCAATATGATGATCACCCTGATGAAAAGGTTTGCCGAGTCCAACAAGCTCGTTCCGGATCAGGAAGCCAAGGAATGGGCGGATGAGCAGAGATCCTTGGCCGCGAGGGGCCGGTTTTTCTTTTCGCTAACTCATTTTGTCATCAGCGGGCGCAAATCCTAGACTTTGGTCTGGATGCGCTGATTGACTCAAACAAAGGCTATTGCCTGAGCAAATGGAGCTAAAAAAAGAAACCGGCGCGAAGAACGCCGGCTTCACTTGGTCTTTTATCCCGCGCTGGGTTTACCCGAACACACGCCCCAGTGCGCCATCAACCGCATCGGTGATTTGGTCGATGTCGTCCGCCGTGGCGATCAAAGCCGGAGAGAAGCATAGCGTGTTGTTGCGGCCGGGGACCGAGCGGTTGGTGACACCGATGATTACCCCTTGCGCCATGCAATCGGCCACGACCGCTTGGGCCAGCTTTTCATCCACCGGTTCTTTGGACGCCCGATCCGCGACCAGTTCGGCACCCAGGAACAGGCCCTTGCCGCGCACGTCGCCGATGACCTTGTGCTTGTCCATCAGTGCCTGCAGGTTGCCCATCATGCGATCCCCCATCGCTGCGCAATTGCCCAGCAGGTTCTCGTCTTCGATGATGCGCATGTTCTCGATCGCCGCCGCCGGCCCGGCGGTGCAGCCGCCAAAGGTCGAGATGTCGCGGAAATAGTTCATCGGGTCCGCGGCATCATCTTTGAACATGTCAAAGACTTCCTCGGTGGTCACCATGCAGGCAATCGCGGCATACCCCGAGGCCACGCCTTTGGCCATGGTCACGAAATCGGGTTTCACGCCGTATTGCTGGTACCCGAACCAGGTGCCGGTGCGACCCACGCCGCAGACGACCTCGTCGATGTGCAGCAGGATGTCGTACTTCTTGCAGATCTCCTGCACGCGCTGCCAATAGCCCTCGGGCGCTTCGATCACGCCGCCGCCGGCGGTCACCGGCTCAAGGCACAACGCGCCTACGGTGTCGGGACCTTCGCGCAGGATCACGGCTTCGATCTGATCGGCGGCCCATTCGCCAAAGTTCTCGTCGGGCGCGCCGTCCAGTTCGTGCTTGCGGTATTCCATGCAGTGCGGAACGCGCACGAAATCCGGCGCAAAGGGGCCGTATTGCGCGTTGCGCTCATCCTGACCGCCCGCCGACATCGCCGCCAGGGTCGAGCCGTGATAATCGCGGTCGCGATACAGGATCTTGGTCTTCTTGCCGCCGTATTTCTTGTGGGCGATCTGGCGGACCATCTTGAAAGCTTTCTCGTTCGCCTCGCTCCCCGAGTTGGTGTAGTAGACCCGGCTCATGCCCGGCATCTTCTCGATCAGCTTTTCGGCAAACAGCGCCCCGGGGATCGAGCCCGCCGAGTTCGCAAAATAGCACAGCTTCATCAGCTGGTCGTAGACGGCCTTGCAGATGGATTCGCGGCCATAGCCCACGTTCACCGTCCATACGCCGCCCGAGACGGCATCCAGGTGTTCCTTGCCCTTTTGATCCCAGACGCGCATGCCCTTGCCTTCGACGATGATGCGCGGATCGTTCGTCTCAAACGGCTTGTGCTGGATCAGATGGTGCCAGATATGGGCGCGGTCGGCCTCGACCACGCGGGAAAGATCGTTTTCGTTGAACGTGCCGTCCATGACATGTCCTTTCAGTAAGACGCGACGCGCGGGAATCACGATGCCCGGCAGGCGCGGATGAACCAGATACCGCAGATCAGCCCGAAAGCCCGGTACGCAGTAGGGCCAGATTACCTGATCGCGTAGCTCCAGTATATTCGCCTCGCGTATTTTTACGGGTTTGTTTTGCGGCAACCTTTGTGCTCAATACGAAAAATCCGACGAATTGGGGAGGAGAGGCGGATGGCGACCCACAGCATTTATCAGCGCGATCTGGACAAAGGCCTGGCCAATTTCACGGCCCTGTCCCCGCTTAGTTATATCGAGCGGACGGCGGCCGTTTACCCTGACTATCCGGCCGTGGTCTATGGCGGCCGGCGCCATAGCTGGGCGCAGACCTATGCGCGCTGCCGCCGGTTGGCCAGCGCTTTGGCTGCGTGTGGAGTGGGCACGGGCGATACGGTGTCGATCGTCGCCGCCAACATCCCCGAAATGTACGAGGCGCATTTCGGCGTGCCCATGGCAGGCGCGGTGTTGAACACCATCAACACAAGGCTGGACGCGCCAATCATCGCCTTCATCCTGAACCACGCCGAATCCAAGGTGCTGCTGGTCGATCCCGAATTCTCGGGCGTGGTGAAGCAGGCGCTGGAGCAGGTGGATCACGACATTCTGGTGATCGACATCGAGGACCCGAGTTTCGACGGTGGCGAGAAGCTCGGCGCGCTGACCTATGACGACCTGCTGGCCGAGGGCGACCCGGAATTCGACTGGTCTCTGCCCGCCGATGAATGGGACGCGATCACGCTGAACTATACCTCGGGCACCACGGGCAATCCCAAGGGGGTGGTCTATCACCACCGTGGCGCGGCGCTGAACGCCACGTCGAACATCCTGACATGGGGCATGCCGCAGCATTCGGTCTATCTGTGGACGCTGCCGATGTTCCACTGCAACGGCTGGTGTTTCCCCTGGACCATGGCCGCGAACGCGGGTACGTCGGTCTGCCTGCGCGCGGTGCGGGACGAGCCGATCTACAAGGCGTTCCGGGATGAGAAGGTCACCCATTTCTGCGGTGCGCCCATCGTGCTGAACATGCTGGCCAACGCGCCCGATCATCTCAAGGATTTCGACCATGAAATCAAGGTGATGACCGCAGGCGCCCCGCCGCCTGCCGCGGTGATCGCTGCGATGGAGGGGATGGGGATCGAGGTCACTCATGTCTATGGCCTGACCGAAACCTACGGTCCGTCGGTCGTGTGCGCGTGGAAAGACGAATGGAACGACAAGCCCGCCGAGGAACGCGCCGCGCTCAAGGTCCGGCAGGGGGTGAAATACGTTGCCCTGTCGGGGCTGATGGTGGCTGATCCCGAAACGCTCGAACCGGTTCCGGCCGATGGCGAGACCATGGGCGAGATCTTTATGCAGGGCAACATCGTGATGAAAGGGTATCTCAAGAACCCCGAGGCCACGCAGAAAGCCTTTCGCGGCGGCTGGTTCGCCTCGGGCGATCTGGGGGTGATGCATCCCGACGGCTATATCGCGCTGAAGGACCGGTCAAAGGACATCATCATTTCGGGGGGCGAGAACATCTCGTCGGTCGAGGTCGAGGATATCCTCTACAAGCACCCGGCGGTGATGGAGGCCGCCGTGGTCGCCAAACCGGACGAGAAATGGGGCGAGACGCCCTGCGCCTTTGTCGAGCTGAAGTCGGGCGCCGAGGCGACCGAGGCCGATCTGATCGCGTTCTGCCGCGATCACATGGCCCATTTCAAGGCACCAAGAACGGTCGTTTTCGGGCCATTGCCCAAGACTTCGACGGGCAAAATCCAGAAATTCAAGCTCAGAGATCAGGCCCGGGCGCTGGGCTAGGCGCCCAGCCGGTCAAAGATCGACAGGTCCAATTCCAGCATCTCGCCCATCCAGATCGCCCGGTCGCGGTGGTCGGGCAGGTGCTCGCCGGTTTCGGGGTGGGTGAACACAGTCAGTCCCTGCCGGTTGAGCATCAGCCATGGGATCACCTTGTCGAAGGCATCGGCGGCAAAGCTCAGCTGGCAGCTCCAGCGCGGGTGGGGGCCGACATTACGGCTGTGCATGTGGCCCATCTGGACGGGGAACAGGCGGGCAGCCTCTTCGCAGACACGGCGGGCGGTCTCCTGCGTTTCGGCGTCGAAATAGACATGGGCGTGATAGCCGGTGATCTGTGGCATCGGGGGCCTCGTGCGGTGATTTCCGGCACAAGGCTAGGCCCGATCGGCGCCGGTGCACAGACGCATCGGCACACAGACCCTGTGCGCGGCTCAGCCTGGCGCGTGGGCGTCCGGGTGGGCCGCTGCAAAGGCGGGGTGGTCGGTACAGGCTGCCTCGACCGCCAGAATGCGCGGCATGTCCGACAGATCGACGTGCCAGCGCCGGGCGTTGTACATCTGCGGGATCAGGCACAGATCGGCCAGCCCGGGCGCCGGTCCCGTGCAATAGGGGGCTTGTTCGAACTCGGCCAGCATCGCCTCAAAGGCCATCAGGCCGGGGCGGATGAAATGGCGCATCCAGTCGCCGGGCATGTCGCCCCGTCCGCCGCTCAACTGCGTGGCGTGGCGGGCGACCTTCAGGTTGCAGACCGGGTGCAGATCCACCGCAATGGCATGGGCCAGCGCCTGCGCCTTGGCCCGCGCAACCGGTTTGTCCGGCAGCAGGTTCAAGGCCCGCGTCCGGTCGAGATAGTCCAGAATGGCCAGCGACTGGGTCAGCTGCACGCCGTCGATTTCGAGCACCGGCACAAAGCCCTGCGGGTTTCGGGCCACATGCGCGGGCGCGGTCTGCTCGCCCTTGACCAGATCGACGGTCAGCGCCCGATAGTCTATCCCGGCCAGGTTCAGCGCGATGCGCACCCGATAGCTGGCCGAGGATCGCCAATAGTCATACAGGACGACGTCACTCATCGGGCTTTGGCCGCGTCGATCGCCTGTTTCAGGATGGTCCGGTCGCCGATGTGGTTGGCCAGTACCAGCACCAGCCGCGCATTCAGCGCATCGCTTTCGGCTTTGTCCAAGCCGTCGTGCGCGGCCAGCAGATCGGCATAGAAATCATCCGCGCCGTCGATATTCGGGGTGAGGATCAGTTCATCCATTGTGCCTACTCCTTGCCGATGGCCCGGCGGATCGCATGCCGGAACGCGTTATCTTCATAGCTGTCGCGCCGCGCCGCCACGTGCTGGTCGGGCCGGATCAGATAGACCGCACCTTCCGCGTCGCCCAGATACCGCCGCTTCAGCGCCAGCGTGCGGTCATCCTTGACCGACAGCGCCAGTCGCTCGACCGTCACGCCCTCTTCCTCGATCGTTTCCGGGGCGTCGGCGTCGATGGTCAGCAGGGTGAACTTGCCTGCCAGCTTGGGCAACAGGAATTCATCCCCCAGCGGCGCATCGGGGCAGGGCGAACCGGGGCGCGTTTCGGCCGGGCCGCCCAGCGCATCCGCCGAATTCAGCGGCGATCCGCCATAGGTGCAGGGCACGCTCAGCCGACCCGAGTTCACCAGCGGGCGGGCGAGCTCGTAGTGCTCACTCAGGTCCAGAACTGCGTCACGCAGGATGCGTGACATTTCCGATTTCGGCGTGATGAAATCGGTCGAGCGGGTCGAGTTCAGGATGTTCTCGTCCGCACCATGGATGCGCTCGACGTCATAGCTGCCCAGCAGGCTGTCGGGCGCGGTGCCGTCGATGACCATCTTCAGCTTCCAGCACAGGTTGTCGGTGTCCTGCAGGCCCGAATTGGCCCCGCGCGCGCCGAAGGGGCTGACCTGATGCGCGCTGTCGCCGGCAAACAGGACGCGGCCGTGGCGGAATTTCTCCATCCGGCGGCACTGGAAGGTATAGATGCTGACCCATTCCAGCTCGAACTGGACATCCTCGCCCAGCATCGCCTTGAGGCGCGGGATCACGTTTTCGGGGCGCTTTTCCCGTTCCTTGTCGATGTCCCAGCCCAGTTGCAGGTCGATGCGCCAGACATTGTCGGGCTGTTTGTGCAGCAGCGCCGACTGGCCGCGGTTGAAGGGTGGGTCGAACCAGAACCAGCGCTCGGACGGGAAATCGGCCTCCATGATCACGTCGGCGATCAAGAAGTTGTCCTCGAACACGCGGCCCACGAAATCCAGCCCCAGCATTCGGCGGGTGGGCGAATTGGCCCCGTCGCAGGCGATCAGCCAGTCGGCCTCGACGGTGTACGACCCCTCGGGCGTTTCCACCTCGAGTTTGACGTGGTCGTCATGGGTACCGATCGCCTCGACTTTGTTGCGGCCACGGATCTCGATCGGCGCGCCCTGGGCCTGCAACGCGCGGACCCGTTCGACCATGAACTGCTCAAAGTAGTATTGCTGAAGGTTGATGAAGGCCGGATGGGCATAGCCCTCATCGGGTTGCAGGTTAAATTCATAGACCTTGCGGTCGTCGAAAAACACCTTGCCGGTGTTCCACAGCACGCCCTTGTCCACCATAGGCCGGGCACATCCCAGCCGGTCGGCGATTTCCAGCGTGCGCTGGGCGAAACAGATGGCGCGGCTGCCGAAACTGACCTTGTCGTTGTCGTCCAGCACCACCACTTCGACGCCTTGCTGGGCCAGGTCGATGGCGGCGGCCAGCCCGACCGGGCCCGCACCGATCACGATCACCTGATGCCGCACCGGGGCGGGGGCATCCTGATCGGGGCTGCGGGCATAGGCATAGAGCGGCTGTTCAAAAATCTTGTTCATGGGCTCTCTCCCCAAGTTCTGTGCGCCGGGCGCACATTCCCTGCCCACCGGCGCGGGGCGCCGATGGCTCTCCTCCATGGTTGCATCGTTTTCAGGCCGGCAACACGATCTGGATCAAGTTGCCGGGCTATTTCTCAGCCCTGCAGGGCCTCCCACATCTCCAGGTCGCGCTGGGCGGTCCAGATGCGCGGGGTGTCGATGCCGCGCGCCTCGTCATAGGCGCGGGCCACGTTGAAGGGCAGGCAGTGTTCATAGATGGCGTAGTCCGAGAATTTCGGATCGCACTCCGCACGCACCGCGTCCCAGGCCTCTTTCAGGCTGCCGCCGCGTGCCGCCACCTTGGCCGCCGGGCGATAGGTGCTTTCGACGAAATCGCGGGTGTTCTCGATGGCGGCGTTCACCATTTCCTTGCCGACAAGCGCATCGCCGCGCCCCGGGGCGATGGCGTCCACGTCGAACCACTGGATCTGATCCAGCGTGTCGCCCCAGTCGCTGAAATGCCCGTCACCGCAATAGCAGGCCGAGTGATATTCGACGATGTCGCCGGTGAACATCACGTTCTGGTCGGGCACATGGATCACGACGTCGCCGGCCGTATGGGCCCGGCCCAGATGCATCAGGTCGACCCGGCGGTTGCCCAGATAGACCGTCATCGTGTCGTTGAAAGTGGTGGTGGGCCAGGTCAGGCCGGGGATGCTTTCATGCCCTTCAAACAGGCGCGGAAAGCGCTGGAACTCGCTGTCCCAGTCCTCTTTCCCGCGTTCGACGACCATGGCGCGGGCCCTGTCCGACATGATGATCTGCTGCGCGCCGAAGGCGCTGGTGCCCAGCACGCGGACCGCGTGGTAATGGGTCAGCGCCACATGGGTGATCGGCTTGTCGGTCACGGACCGGATGCAGTCGATCACCTTCTGCGCCAGGCGCGGAGTGGCCTGGGCTTCGACCACCATCACGCTGTCATCGCCGATGATCACGCCCGAGTTCGGGTCACCTTCGGCGGTGAAGGCATATAGCCCTTCGCCCACCTCGGTGAACGAGATCTTCTTTTCGGTCATGTCCCCCTGGGACGCGAATGCCTTTGCCATTTGGCGCTCCTTATCGTGCGTATGGGTCTTCAAGGGCAGGCAGCACCGTGCCGGTGCAGTCGCCGAACCCGATCGTGTAGCCGTCGCCCCGGGCCGCGCCTTTGAGGGTCAGCGTGTCGCCGTCCTCGATAAAGCTGCGGGTTTCGCCGGTGTCCAGCGTGATCGGCTCCTTGCCGCCCCAGCTGAGTTCCAGCAGCGAGCCGCGGCTGTCTTTCGTCGGCCCCGAGATCGTGCCCGAGCCCAGCAGATCGCCCACGTTCATCGGGCAACCCGAGGTGGTGTGATGCGCCAGTTGCTGCGCCGAGGAGTAATACATTTCCTTGTAATTGGTACGGGCGATGGTGGACGCCGGTTTGCCCTCGGGCGCCATCGTCACCTCAAGCTCGATGTCATAGAGCATCGGGCCGCAGTCCTTGAGGTGGTCCAGCAACTCGACTTCACGCGGGGGCGTGTCGCAGCGTAAGGGGTCCAGCGCGGCCTTGGTCACGATCCAGGGCGAAATCGAGGTGGCGGTGGCCTTGGCCTGGAACGGGCCCAGCGGCTGGTATTCCCACGCTTGGATGTCGCGCGCCGACCAGTCGTTCAACAGGACATAGCCAAAGATGTGGTCGTCGGCCTCCTGCAAGGTGATCGGGCCGTCGGACGGGGTGCCGACGATGGCGCCCATCTCCAGCTCGATGTCGAAACGGCGGCTGGGCAGGAAGGCTGGGCGGTCGTGGTCGGGCGATTTCAACTGGCCCCACGGGCGGCGGATATCGGTGCCCGAAACCACCACCGACGAGGCCCGTCCGTTGTAGCCGATGGGGATGTGCAGCCAGTTGGGCGGCAGCGCATTTTCCGGGCCGCGGAACATGGTGCCCACATTGGTGGCATGGTGCTTGCCCGCGTAGAAATCGGTGTATTCGCTGACGGCGAAGGGCATGTGCAGCTGGGCCTCGGCCTGCGGAACCAGCAGCGGTTCGACCTTGTCCTGTTCTTTCGACCCTTTCGCCAGCAGGGCGGTCAGCCGCTCGCGCAGGGCGGCCCAGACGGCCGGTCCCTGTTCCATCAGCGGGTTCCAGAAGGGCAGGTCGAACAGCGGCTCGTCGCCCAGCGTGATCAGCCCTTCGGCCTCGGCGGTGGACACGTCAAGGATCATGTCCCCGATGGCCACGCCGCAGCGTGGCTCGGTGCCTTCGGTCGAAAAGACGCCATAAGGCAGGTTGTTCAGCGGAAAAGGGTGGTTCGCGTCATTGGCCGAGGCCACCCAGGATTTCATCAAAGGCATTGCGTTTCCTTGTGCGGTGCGGTGGCCGTGGGGCCACCGGTGTCATTTCTTGCCGGGCGTGCCGTCGAATTTCTTCTCTAGATCCGTCCAGCAATCGATGTAGTCATCCTGCAGCGGCGCCTCGTTCGCGGCAAAGGCGGTCAGGTGCTGCGGAAAGCGGGTCTCGAACATGAAGGACATGGTATTGTCCAGCTTGTCCGGCCCCAGATTGGCGTTGGACGCCTTTTCAAAGGCTTCCTTGTCGGGGCCATGCGGGATCATCATGTTGTGCAGGCTCATGCCGCCCGGTACGAAGCCCTGCGGCTTGGCGTCATACTGGCCGTAGATATTGCCCATCAGCTCGGACATGATGTTCTTGTGGTACCACGGCGGGCGGAAGGTGTCCTCCATCACCATCCAGCGTTCGCGGAACAGGACGAAGTCGATATTGGCCGTGCCCGGAACGCCCGAAGGCGCGGTCAGCACGGTAAAGATCGACGGATCGGGGTGGTCGAACAGAATGGCCCCGACCGGGCAATAGGTGCGCAGGTCGTATTTGTAGGGCGCGTAGTTGCCGTGCCAGGCCACCACGTCCAGCGGGCTGTGACCGATCTTGGTGGTGTGGAACTGGCCGCACCACTTGATCGTCACGGTCGAGGGCACCTCGCGATCCTCGAAAGCGGCCACCGGCGCCTTGAAGTCGCGCGGGTTGGCCATGCAGTTGGCGCCGATCGGGCCGCGGCCCGGCAGCTCGAATTTCTGGCCGTAGTTCTCGCAGACGAAACCGCGGCAGGGGCCTTCCAGCACCTCGACGCGGTAGACCAGCCCGCGCGGGATGATGGCGATCTCCTTGGGTTCCAGGTCGATGATGCCCAGCTCGGTCGCAAAACGCAGCCGGCCTTCCTGCGGCACCACCAGAAGCTCGGAATCGGCCGAGAAGAAATAGTCGTCCACCATCGATTCGGTGACCAGATAGATGTGGCTGGCCATGCCGACCTGGGTGTTCACGTCGCCGGCGGTGGTCATGGTGCGCATGCCGGTCAGCCAGGTCAGCGGCTGGTCGGAATGGGGCACCGCGTCCCAGCGGTACTGGCCCAGGCTGATCACGTCCGGATCGACATTCGGGGCGCTTTTCCAATAGGGCAGGTCGGTCTTTTCATAGCGGTGCGAATGCTTGACCGACGGCCGGATGCGATAGCACCAGGTGCGCTCGGGCGGGTTGGCGGTGAAGGCGGTGCCGCTAAGCTGTTCGCCATATAGGCCATAGTTGCATTTCTGCGGGCTGTTCATGCCCTGCGGCAGCGCGCCGGGCAGCGCCTCGGTTTCAAAGTCATTGCCAAAGCCGGGCATATAGCCTGCATGGGTGCCAACGGGCGTGCTGGCCTGGGTCAGAGCGTGCGGGTCAGTCGGACGATTCATCGGGGTTCCTCCGTTTGCTGCTTGTCGGATAATAGTTGATTTTGTAACTAACAACCATGACACAGCCAGATTCCGCCGAAAAAGATGACTTCGACCTGCGAAATTTCCTGCCCTTCCTGCTCAACCAGGCGGCCGAGGAAAGCTCGTTGGATTTCCAGAAGGTCTACAAGAACCGCTATGGGATGCTGCGCACCGAATGGCGCGTTCTGTTCCACCTTGGCAATTACGGAGAGATGACCGCCAAGCAGATCGGGGAACGTGCCAAGATGCACAAGACCAAGATCAGCCGCGCGGTGCACAAGCTGGAACAGCGCCGATACCTGCGGCGCACCCGCGATGAAAACGACCGCCGGATGGAGCGGCTGACCCTGACCCCCGCCGGTCTGACGGTGTACCGCGAATTGCGCGACATCGCCCGCGACTATGACGCCCGGCTGGCGGGCATGTTCACGACGGGCGAGGCGGCGCTGTTGAGGATGATGCTGCGGCGGCTGGCCGGGATGGACTGACCTCTGGTAATCTGGCCCCGCAGCCCCCAAGTGGGGTGCAGACCAGACGGAGCCCCAAGATGCCATCCACCGACCCCAAATCCCGCGCCGATGACCTGATTGGATGGTTGCTGGACCGAGGGCTGGAAGGGGCGGAACAGTCGGAAATACTCGAAGGCTATTGCCTGCGGCTTGTGGAT